>NZ_QODJ01000002.1:0-253917 GCF_009935965.1 Pseudomonas sp. L13 | reverse complement strand
CTTTTGCGCTTTTCAAAAGTGAGCCGCCGTCAGGGCGGAACCCTAAGTGGCCGTTACCTAAATAACGGATATGTACCGGTCAGACCCAACATCTTGGTCGGCTGTCAGGCCGTCTTCGCAGGCAAGCCAGCTCCCACAGGTCCCGTATTGTGTCAGTCGGACCAGGGTGCCTTTCGAGAGTTGTTCAGCTCAACCAGATAACCATCCCCACCCAACTGGCTCATCTGCTGACGAATCCATGCCGCTCTACGTGCCACATAGGCCGTCGGATGGCTGGCACTCCACACCCGTGGATTGGGCAACACCGCCGCCAGGTAACTGGCCTGCTGCCGCGAAAGGCCCTTGGCACTCACGCCAAAATGGCGCCGCGCCGCCGCTTCTGCGCCAAACACACCTTCATCCCATTCCACGCTGTTGAGGTACACCTCAAGAATCCGCTGCTTGGGCCACAACACCTCGATCAACCCGGTAAACCACGCCTCCAGGCCTTTGCGCAAATAGCTGCGGCCGGCCCACAGGAACAGGTTTTTCGACACTTGCTGGCTCAGGGTGCTGGCACCGCGAATCGAGCCGCCGCGTTCGTTGTGCAGAATCGCCGCCTGGATCGCGCCGAAATCAAAACCCCAATGTTGCGGGAAGCGCTGGTCTTCACCGGCCATTACCGCCACTTTGAGGTCATCGCAGATTTCATCCCACGGCACCCAGCTGCGTTGCAGGTCGATAGGCTCTCCGTCGACCCAGGACTCGACCTTGCGCTCCACCATCAGTGCAGTGAACGGCGGCGGCACCACACGAAACAGCAGCACCAGCAACACACTGCCGATGGCAAACCATTTCACGACGTTGAGAAAGCGTTTGAAGAGGACACGCAGCATAGAGATGGCTTGGCCGAACCCGTTGAGCGGGCCATTATACAGACCCTGCCCGATGAGTCTGACTGGAGTTCCCCATGCTGCGTAGCTTTCTGATGCTGGCTGCCTTTTTCGGCTTTACCGGTGTCGCCCTGGGCGCGTTCGCCGCCCATGGCCTGAAAAACCGCCTGAGCGCCGACTACCTGGCGATCTTCCATACCGGCGTGACCTACCAGTTGGTGCATGCTCTGGCATTGTTCGGCGTGGCCTTGCTGGCGGCGCATATTCCGGGCCGGCTGGTGACCTGGGCGGGTGTTTCGTTCACCGTCGGCATCCTGCTGTTCTCGGGCAGCCTGTATGTGCTGACGATGACCGGCATCAGTAAACTGGGGATCATCACGCCGTTTGGCGGGCTGGCGTTCCTGCTCGGCTGGTTCTTCCTGGGCCTGGCGGCGTGGCGCTTGCAGCTTTGACCGCTTGACGCTTGGAGCTGACCTTCAGGTTCCAATCGCGCTAGAATGCGGGCCCCTAAAAACGATGGCGGCCCGTGGCATGCGCATTCAGTTGAACGGCGAACCCTTTGAACTGCCCGACGGCGAAACCGTTGCGGCCCTGCTGACCCGTCTGGACCTGACCGGGCGTCGCGTCGCAGTGGAGCTCAACCTGGATATCGTCCCGCGTAGCCAGCACGCCGAGACCTCGCTGAAAGAAAACGACCAGGTCGAAGTGGTCCACGCCATCGGCGGCGGCTAGCCCGCCACGGCCGCAACGCATTCTGCAGAACCTCATCCAACCAGAGGATTTCCCATGAGCATCGTTCGTAGCGACAAGCCTTTCGTCCTGGCCGGTCGTACCTACCAGTCCCGTCTGCTGGTCGGCACCGGCAAGTACCGCGACATGGAAGAAACCCGCCTGGCCATCGAAGCCTCGGGCGCCGAGATCGTCACCTTCGCCGTGCGCCGCACCAACCTCGGCCAGATCGAGGGCGAACCGAACCTGCTCGAAGTGCTGTCGCCGCAGCGCTACACCTTCCTGCCAAACACCGCTGGCTGCTACGACGCCATCGAAGCCGTGCGCACCTGCCGCCTGGCCCGTGAGCTGCTCGACGGCCACAACCTGGTGAAGCTGGAAGTGCTGGCCGACCAGAAAACCCTGTTCCCCAACGTGATCGAAACCCTCAAGGCCGCCGAAACCCTGGTCAAGGAAGGTTTCGACGTGATGGTCTACACCAGCGATGACCCGATCATTGCGCGCCAACTGGCAGAAATCGGCTGCATCGCGGTGATGCCGCTGGCCGGTCTGATCGGTTCCGGCCTGGGGATCTGCAATCCGTATAACCTGCAGATCATCCTCGAAGAAGCCAAGATTCCGGTACTGGTGGATGCGGGTGTGGGCACTGCCTCCGACGCCACCATCGCCATGGAACTGGGCTGCGACGCCGTACTGATGAACTCGGCCATTGCCCATGCCCAGCAACCGGTCATGATGGCCCAAGCCATGAACCACGCCATCGTCGCGGGCCGCCTGGCCTACCTCGCCGGGCGCATGCCGAAAAAACTCTATGCCAGCGCCTCTTCGCCGCTGGATGGTCTGATCAAGTAAGAGCTATTGATGACTGAATCAAACGAAACGCCGAACACCGTGGAAGAGGGCGACGAGTCCAAGCACCGCCGCATCAAGAGTTTTGTGATGCGCGCCGGTCGCATGACCGAAGGCCAACAAAAGGGCCTGGAACAGGGCGCGCCGCTGTTCGTGTTGCCCCTGGCCGATGCGCCGGTGGACTACGACCAGGTGTTTGGCCGTTCAGCCCCACGCTCTCTGGAAATCGGTTTCGGCATGGGCCATTCCCTGCTGGAAATGGCCGCAGCCGCGCCGGAGCAGGATTTCATCGGCGTGGAAGTTCACCGTCCAGGTGTCGGCGCACTGCTCAACGGTGTGCTGACCCAAGGCCTGAAAAACCTGCGGGTCTACGACTGCGACGCGATTGAAGTGCTCAACCGCTGCATCGCTGACAACAGCCTCGACCGCCTGATGCTGTTCTTCCCCGACCCATGGCACAAGGCCCGTCACCACAAGCGCCGCATCGTCCAGGCGTCCTTCGCGGAGCTGGTGCGCAGCAAGCTGAAAGTAGGCGGCATCCTGCACATGGCCACCGACTGGGAGCCGTATGCGGAATACATGCTGGAAGTGATGAACGTTGCCCCTGGCTACCGCAACCTGGCCGAAGACGGCAAATGCGTACCACGCCCGGCCGAGCGGCCGATCACCAAGTTCGAACGCCGTGGCGAGCGATTGGGGCATGGGGTGTGGGATTTGAAGTTCGAGAAGCAATAAACTGTAGGAGCGAGCTTGCTCGCGAAAAACGTCAACGATAACGCAGCGCTATCAGATAGTCTGCGTCGCCTGTGCGTTCTTCGCGAGCAAGCTCGCTCCTACAGGGGATGGGGTTGGGGTCAGCGGCGGTCTGCAACAACGCCAATCAACACCAGCACCACGATCAATACCGGCGCCAGGCTGTAGTTATTGAACTGGCTCAACCCCCGCACAATCCACGGCGTGGCGTAGATCAACGCTGCGCCGCTGCCGATCAGGCACAGCAGGGCCATCAAGGGGACGCGCAAGGCGCCGGCGATGCTGCCCAGGCGCGCTTCGACCCAGCCCTTAATGTCGGCGCCAAACAGCACCAGCAAACAGCCTACAAGAGCCAACGAGATTTCCGACAGGTTGCTACGGCTCCAGCGGGATACGGTGGCGAGCAGGTCGAGTACCAGATCCATTCGATTTCCTTAAGAGCTATCAGCTCAAAAACTTCTGCAACAGGTCATTGAGAAAGAGTTGCCCGCGGTCGGTGGCCGCCAGGCGTGACGGTTCGACCTGCATTAATCCACTTTGTTCTGCGTCGCGGCGGCCTTCGTCGAGGCTCGCCAGAGCAAGGCCGGTGCGCTCGGCGTAGAGCTTGGCATCAACCCCTTCGGTGAGGCGTAGCGCGTTCATCAGGAACTCGAACGGCAGTTCATCGTTGGTCAGTTCTTTCGCGCCGGCCTGGAAGCTTTTGGCCGGGTTGAGGTAGTCCTTCGGTGCACGGGTTTTCCAGGTGCGGATGATGCGCCCGTCCGGGTGGCTGAGCTTGCCGTGGGCGCCGGCGCCGATACCGATAAAGTCGCCAAAGCTCCAGTAATTGAGGTTATGCCGCGCCGGCCGCCCCGGTTGGGCGTAGGCCGAGACTTCATATTGTGCGTAACCGTGTTCGGCCAGCAGCGCCTGGCCGGCTTCCTGGATATCCCACAGCGTGTCGTCTTCAGGCAGCGCGGGTGGCTGGTTCCAGAACACGGTGTTGGGCTCCAGGGTCAACTGGTACCAGGACAGGTGCGTGGGCTTGAGTGCAATGGCCTGGCGCAGGTCGCCCAAGGCGTCTTCCAAAGACTGGTTGGGCAAGCCGTGCATCAAGTCCAGGTTGAAGTTGTCGAACCCGGCCTGGCGCGCCATGCCGGCGGCGCGCACGGCTTCATCGCCATTGTGGATACGGCCCAGAGCTTCAAGCTTCTCTTGCTGGAAGCTCTGGATGCCGATGGACAGGCGATTGATCCCCAGCTTGCGGTACGCCACGAACTTCTCTTGTTCGAACGTCCCGGGGTTGGCTTCCAGGGTGATCTCGATATCGTCGGCAAACGGGATGCGCGCTTCAACGCCCTTGAGCAGACGGCCCAGTGCAGCCGCGCTGAACAGGCTGGGCGTGCCGCCGCCAAAGAAGATCGAACTCAGCTTGCGGCCATACACGGCGTGCAGGTCTTGGTCCAGGTCGGCCAGCAGGGCATCCACATACTCTTCTTCTGGCAGCACTTTGCTCGCGGTGTGGGAGTTGAAGTCGCAATACGGGCATTTGCGCACGCACCACGGAATGTGGATGTACAGCGCCAGGGGCGGCAGATGGGGCAGGGCCGCCCGGGGTGTTTGCGCGCCGCCGTGGATCAGCGGCTGCGCAGAGGTGTTCTGGGTCATTTCAAACCCAGGCGCTGGCGCAGCAACGCCATGGCGCGCGCGCGGTGGCTGATCTGGTTCTTGTCGGCCGGGCTCAGTTCGGCGCTGGAGACATTGCGCTCCGGCACCCAGAACAGCGGGTCATAGCCAAACCCATGCTCACCGCTGGCGGCCTGCAGGATGCGCCCGTGCCACAGGCCTTCGCACAGAATCGGCAACGGGTCATCGGCATGCCGCACCAGGGCCAGCACGCAGACGAACTGCGCACCACGCTCGGACTCCGGCACGTCCTTGAGGGCGTCGAGCAGCTTGGCGTTGTTGGCTGCGTCGCCCTTGCCGTCGGCGTAACGGGCGGAGTAGATGCCAGGGGCGCCGCCGAGGAAGTCCACGGCCAGGCCCGAATCATCCGCCAGGGCTGGCAGGCCAGAGATACGTGCGGCATTGCGGGCCTTGAGGATGGCGTTCTCGACGAACGACAGGCCGGTCTCTTCCGGTTCGACCTGGCTGAACTCGCCAATCGAACGCAGGTGCACAGACTCACCGAGCATGGCCTGCAGTTCTTTGAGTTTGCCGGCGTTATGGCTGGCGAGTACGAGTTGGGTAAGGTTCATCATTGGGCCGGGAACAGTTCTTGGTTGAATTGGAAGCCGTGGGCCTTGCCGCCGGTTTCAACGTTGATGGTGAAGGTCTTGTATTCCCGTTGCGTCACGGTGTAGGGCGCGAGGTAGCTGATACCGCCTTTTTCTTCGATCTGCTTGAACGTCAGGATCTCGCTTTTACCGCCCAGGTCCTTGATGGTACCGGTGACTTGCGCGGCCACTGGGCTTACGCCCTTGATCACGGTCACGTTGATCAAACCCTTCTCCTTGCTGCGCACCACACCGACTTTCTGGGCGGTCTCGGGTGGCAGGAAGCTTGAGGTGAAGGTGTTGTAATGGACGGTGATATCGCCAAAGTCTTTCTTGCGATTAGCGTCGATAGTGTCGGCGGCCATGGCGCTGGCGCCCAGGCATGCGGTCAATAGAAAAATAGCCAAACGACTCATGAACGTCCCTCTTGAAGATGATTAGACGGCAACTTTGTGGTCGGTCAGGCCAGGACTGCTGACTCGGTAAATACCAATTTCGCCCAACAGGTTGGGCCATAGCTTACTCGCCCAGCCGTGGCGGTGCTGTTGATCGACGGCAAGGCGGTTGATCACCTTGGCTTCACGCTCGCCACACAGGGCTTCAAAGTCTTCGAAGGTGCAAAAGTGGATGTTCGGCGTGTTGTACCAGGTGTACGGCAGGAAGTCGGAGACCGGCATGCGCCCCTTGGTGGCCAGGTACCAGCGGCAGCGCCAGTGGCCAAAGTTGGGGAAGGTGATGATGCATTGGCGGCCCACGCGCAGCATTTCGTCGAGGATGCGGTCCGGGTAGTGCACCGCTTGCAGGGCCTGGGTCATCACCACGATATCGAAGCTGTTGCTGGCAAAGTTGCCCAGGCCCTTGTCCAGGTCCTGCTCGATCACGTTGATGCCCTTGGCTACGCACTGGGCGATGTTGTCCGGGTCGTTTTCCAGGCCGTAGCCGGTGACTTGCTTGTGGTCGCGCAGCCAGCTCAGCAGTTCGCCGTCGCCACAGCCCAGGTCGAGCACGCGGCTGCCGGCGGGGATCCAGTCTTGGATGATTTCCAGGTCGGCTCTCATGGCGTTCTCACAAAGTAATGCGGTTCATGTAGTTACTGAACGCCTGCAGGTAGCGTGGGATCGGAATCAGGAAGGCGTCGTGGCCTTGCGGTGCATCGATCTCCAGGTAGCAGACGTCTTTCTTGGCGGCCATCAGGGCATCCACCAGCTCACGGGAGCGTGCCGGCGAAAAGCGCCAGTCAGTGGTGAACGACATCACGCAGAACTTGGCCGTGGCGTGCTCGAAGGTTTTCGCCAGGTCGTCATCGTGGTTGGCGGCTGGGTCGAAGTAGTCCAGGGCCTTGGTCATCAGCAGGTAGGTGTTGGCGTCAAAGCGCCCCGAGAACTCCTCGCCCTGGTAACGCAGGTAGCTCTCCACCTGGAACTCGACGCTGTGGAAGTCGTAGTTGAGCTTCTCGCTCTTGAGGCCACGGCCGAATTTCTCGCCCATGGAATCGTCGGACAGGTAGGTAATGTGGCCGACCATCCGCGCCAGCATCAGGCCGCGCTTGGGGATCACGCCCGCTTCCTGGAACGAACCGCCGTGGAACTCGGGGTCGGTGAGGATCGCCTGGCGCGCCACTTCGTTGAAGGCGATGTTTTGCGCCGACAACTTGGGCGCCGAGGCGATGGCCAGGCAATGACGCACGCGGTCCGGGTAAGTGATGGTCCATTGCAGGGCCTGCATGCCGCCCAGGCTGCCGCCAATCACGGCGGCCCACTGGCTGATGCCCAGCAGGTCGGCCAGGCGTGCCTGGCTGTGCACCCAGTCTTCCACGGTCAGCACTGGGAAGTCGGCGCCGAACGGTTTGCCGGTTTCCGGGTTGAGGCTGCTGGGGCCGGTGGAGCCGTTGCAGCCGCCGAGGTTGTTCAGGCTGACCACAAAGAACTTATTGGTATCGATGGGCTTGCCGGGGCCGATGCAACTGTCCCACCAGCCGGGCTTGCGGTCGTCAACGCTATGGAAGCCGGCGGCGTGATGATGGCCGGATAAGGCATGGCAGATCAGCACGGCGTTGCTCGCCGTGGCGTTCAGTTGGCCATAGGTTTCGTAGATCAGGTCGTAGGCTGGCAACGAACGGCCGCAGGCCAGGGCCAGGGGTTCGCTGAAATGCGCCACTTGTGGCACGACCAGTCCAACAGAATCGGGGGGGAAGGCAGCTGGCATCGACCCTGCTCTCGTTTAAATGAGGCGTAAGTCTAAAGAGCGGGGACCCTAGCGGCAAGCAAAGGCCTGCACCCATACGCAGATACAAAATGTGGGAGAGATTTATGTGGGAGCCGGGCTTGCCCGCGATGCAGGCACCGCGGTTTTTCAGACACACCGAGGTGATGCTATCGCAGGCAAGCCAGCTCCCACACAAGCCAGCCCCCCCCATAGGGTTACGGCATTCAGATCAGGCCAAACAACTCTTTTGGCATGAACGCATAGTAGGCCAGGCGTGGAATCACCCAGCTCTGCAGCAGTTGAATCGCGATAAACGCAAAGATCGGCGAAATATCCAGGCCGCCCAGGTTGGGGATCAGGCGACGGAACGGCGCCAGCACCGGCTCGGTGATCTGATAGACCAACTCGGCACCCGGGCTACGGCTGCCCGGTGCGACCCAGGAGAGGATCACGCTGATGATCATCGACCAGAAAATGATCTTCAGGAACAGCGAGAAAACCCCGATCAGGCCCCATGGCAACAGCAGCACGGTGAAGGCCTGGTAGCCATTGAGCATCAGGATCACCACGAACAGCAAAATCTGCAGCAACAGCGCCAGCACCAGCGACGACATGTCCAGGCCGAACAGGCTCGGGATCACCCGGCGCAGCGGCTTTAGCAGCGGTTGGGTGGCCTTCACCACGAACTGGCACAGCGGGTTGTAGAAGTTCGCGCGCACCAGTTGCAGGATAAAGCGCATCAGCACGATCAGCAGGTACAGGCTGCCCAGGGTCTGGATGATGAAAATGGCAGCGTCATTGATTCCGAGCATGTTTGATTACCTTGGTAAGGGACGACTATTTGCCCAGTTGCTCAGCCATCTCGGCTGAACGGTGTGCGGCGGCACCCAGTGCTGTTTCCACCAGGGCTTCAAAGCCCCCGGCCTGGAACGACTCGATAGCCGCTTGTGTGGTGCCGCCTGGCGAGGTGACGCGACGGCGCAGTTCGGCGGCATCCACCTCGCTGCCGACTGCCATTTTCGCGGCGCCAAGGGCGGTTTGTTCCGCCAGTTGCTCGGCCACGTCGTGGGGCAGGCCCAGCTTGACGCCGGCGGCCGTCATGGCCTCGATCAACAGGAAGAAGTAGGCCGGGCCACTGCCGGAGACGGCGGTGACCGCATCCAGTTGCTGTTCCTGCTCCAGCCACACGGCGATGCCCACCGCAGACAGCAGTTCCTGGGCCTGGTCACGTTGCTGCGCGGTAACTTCGCCGGTGGCATACAAACCGCTGACGCCCTGGCGCAGCAGCGCCGGGGTGTTGGGCATGCAGCGCACAATGGGCTGGGCACCGAGCCAGTGGGTCATGCTGGCGCAGGTGATGCCAGCGGCAATCGACACCACCAGTTGGTGAGGTTGCAGGTTCGGGCACAGGCTCTCGCACACGGCCTTCATGGCTTGGGGCTTGACCGCCAGCACGATCACATCGACGCCGTGGATGGCCTCGGCGTTATCGGCGAAGGTCTGGATGCTGTGTTCGGCGCTGACGCGCTCGCGGGTCTCAGCGCCCGGGTCGCTGGCGCGGATCTGCTCGGCGTCCAGGCCCTTGGCCCGCAGGCCACCGATCAGGCTGGCCGCCATGTTACCGGCGCCGATAAAGGCAATACGCGTGTTGCTCATGACAGGTCCTTATTTCGAGGGATGTCAGCCATTTCACGGCTGGCCGTAGTCGCGGGCGCCAAACAGGGCGGTACCGATCCGCACCCAGGTGGCGCCTTGGGCAATGGCCGACTCAAGGTCGTGGCTCATGCCCATGGAAAGTGTGTCCAGCTCCAGGTTCAAGCTGGCTTGCAAGTCGCGCACCGTGGCGAACGCCACATCCTGCTCCGCCCGGTCTTGCGTCGGCTCGGGAATCGCCATCAAGCCCCGCAGCTTCAAGCGCGGCAGGGCGCTGATCGCAGTGGCCAGGGCCGGCAGGTCGGCGGGTGTGCAGCCAGACTTGCTGGCTTCGCCACTGACATTGACCTGGATGCAGATATTGAGCGGCGGCAGGTCGGCCGGGCGTTGTTCGGACAGGCGTTGTGCGATTTTCAGGCGGTCCACGGAATGCACCCAAGCGAAGTGCTCGGCGATGGCGCGAGTCTTGTTCGATTGAATGGGGCCGATGAAGTGCCAACTCAAGGGCAGGTCGGTTAAATCCGCCTGTTTGCCCAGGGCTTCCTGCAGGTAGTTTTCACCAAAGTCGCGCAGCCCGGCGGCATAGGCTTCACGCACTGCCTGCGCGGGTTTGGTCTTGCTCACGGCCAGCAGGTGGATGCTGTTTGCGTCACGTTGCACGGCGTCGGCTGCGGCGCGGATGCGCTGGCTAACCAGGCCGATGTTGTCTGCTATCGTCGACATTCAAGATGCGCCCGTGGATATGGAGTCCGCGGCATTCTACTGGAAATGGAAAGCCCTATGGATATCACGCAATTGCTGGCGGCCAGCGTAAGCCGAGGCGCCTCAGACCTGCATCTGTCAGCCGGCCTGGCACCGATGCTGCGCATTGATGGCGAGGTTTGGCCCATGGATGGGCCGGCGCTGAACGCTACCCAAGTGGTCGACTTATTGAGCCCGTTGCTGAATAAACATCAACAAAAGGATTTCGAAACATCTCTTGAAACGGATTTTGCCTTCGAATTGCCAGGCGTCGCCCGGTTCCGGGCGAACGTGTTCCGCCAGGAGCGCGGTGTGGGTGCGGTGTTCCGGGCTATTGCGACTGAGGTCCAGAGCCTGGAGGACCTGGGATTGGGCGAGGTGTTCCAGCGAATCGCCCGCCTCCCGCGCGGCCTGGTGCTGGTGACCGGGCCCACCGGTTCGGGCAAGTCCACGACCCTGGCGGCGATGATCGACGACCTCAACCGGCATCGACGCCAGCATATCCTCACGCTGGAAGACCCCATCGAGTTTATCCACAGGCCGAAAATGGCCCTGGTCAACCAGCGGCAGGTGCATCGCGATACCCACAGTTTCTCAGTGGCCCTGCGTTCAGCCCTGCGGGAAGATCCGGATGTGATCCTGGTGGGTGAACTGCGCGACCTGGAAACCATCCGCCAGGCGCTGACGGCAGCAGAGACCGGTCACCTGGTGTTCGGCACCCTGCACACCTCGTCGGCGGCAAAAACGGTAGACAGGCTGGTGGACGTCTTCCCGGCCGGGGAGAAGGCCATGGTCCGCTCGATGCTGTCGGAGTCGTTGCAGGCGGTGGTGTCCCAGGTGCTGGTGAAGAAGGTGGGCGGCGGGCGCGTGGCCGCCCATGAAATCATGCTGGGTACCCCGGCGATTCGAAACTTGATTCGCGAAGACAAGGTGGCGCAGATGGTTTCGGCGATCCAGACAGGTGGGGCGTTGGGGATGAAGACCCTGGATATGAGTTTGAAGGCGTTGGTTGGCGCGGGAGTGATTAGCCGGGAAGAGGCGCGGGAGAAGGCGAGGGTGCCGGCAGATATCTGAAGTGCACAGATACACAATGTGGGAGCTGGCTTGCCTGCGATAGCGGACTGTAAGGCACTCTCTCTGCCAACTGACACACCGTCATCGCAGGCAAGCCAGCTCCCACATTTGATTGCATTTCAAATGGGGAGCTTCAGTGGCGCCTGGCTTAGCGCTGCACGATCCGCAGGTTGCTGTTCTGCTCTTTAGGCAGTACCCGCTTGGCAATCACGTAGTTCTTGTCCCAGAACGGCTTTTTCAGCGTGTCGATGCTCACCGACTTGCCACGGCGCGGTGCGTGGATAAAACGGTCGTTGCCCAGGTAGATGGCAACGTGGTTGACCTGGCGGCTCTTGAGCTTGAAGAACAACAGGTCGCCCGGTTTGAGGTCCTTGCGGTCAACCTTCAACCCGTGGCCAGCTGCCATGGCGTTGGAGGTGCGGGGCAGGTCCACTGCTTTTACATCGTTAAATGCATATTTCACCAGGCCGCTGCAGTCGAACCCTTTACTTGGGCTGCTGCCGCCCCAACGATAAGGTGTACCGAGCACGTTGACGGCACGGCTCAAGACGTTGCTGCTTTGTTTGGTGTTCACGGCCAGCTGGGTGGAAAGCGCTTTGCCGTTGACCTTGCTCAGTTGAGTCGGGCGGCTGACGGTTGGCTTTGCCGATTTGGCAGTGCTGGGCGTGCTATGGACTTTAGGGGTGAAACCGTTAACGTTCGGAAGTCGTTGCTCACGATTGGTGGCGTGGGCGGCCAGTGGCATTAATAGGCAAATGGTTAGCCATGTCTTGAAAAATGGTCGCATTAGGCGTGGCTCTTATGGGTTTGCGCGCAACTTTATAACAGCTTTTTGTGCTGTTCTCAGGCCGTTTGTCGACTGAACCTTGGGGTCAAACTCAGGAAAAACGCGACGATTCGCCGCAATTGTCCTACACAAGGCAGGTGGCACAAGGCTTTGAGGGCAGGAAGATACCATTTACCGTACGTCGGGCGCCCGTAAAAAAGTCACAAAGAAAATGAAAAAATTTATCTATCGACGCAAAAGAGGTCCTTCATGAACACCTATCAACAGGTTGGTCAGCAGCAAGACACCCACAGCAAGGTGATCGGTTACCTGCTGTGGATTTTCGGTTTTACCGGGGCTCACCGCTTTTATTACGGCAAACCCGTGACCGGTACGATCTGGTTTTTCACCTTCGGCTTGCTGGGTATCGGCTGGCTGATCGACTTGTTCCTGATCCCGGCCATGGACCGTGAAGCCGACCTGCGCTTTACCGCTGGGCCCATCGAATACAACGTGGCCTGGATTCTGTTGGCGTTCCTGGGGGTGTTTGGTGTGCACCGTATGTATCAGGGCAAATGGATCACCGGCCTGATCTACCTGCTGACCGGTGGTTTGTTCCTGATTGGGGTGCTGTATGACTTCTGGACGCTGAACACGCAGATCTCGATCCGCAATGCCGAGCGCAACAGCGGGCGCTGAATAACCTGTAGGAGCGAGCTTGCTCGCGAAGAGCGTCAACGATGACGTAGTGCTAACAGATAGCCTTCGTCGCCTATACGTTTTTCGCGAGCAAGCTCGCTCCTACAGTTTTGGCCGCTTCAAGCCTGATAGCTGATCCGCCCATCCATCAAGGTATACCGCACCGTCGCCGGCAGGCTGTGGCCGATGAACGGGCAGTTTTCGCCCTTGGACAACCAGCGCTCACCAGCCACCGTCGAGCTTGCCAGGTCGAATAGCACCAGGTCCGCCGGTGAGCCCACCGCCAGTTGGCCCGCCGGCAAGCGCAGGGCCTCGGCCGGGCCGGCGCTCAGGCGTGCCAGCAGTGTTGGCAGGTCAAGCAAGCCGTCTTCCACCAGCGTCATCGCCAGTGGCAACAACAACTCCACGCTGCTGATGCCCGGCTCGGTCGCGCCAAACGGTGCCAGCTTGGCATCTCGCTCGTGAGGTTGGTGATGGCTGGAAATCGCCGACACCACACCCGACTTCACTGCCGCACGCAAACCGTCACGGTCTGCCTTGGTGCGCAGCGGGGGCTGTACGTGGTACAGGCTGGAGAAGTCGATCAGCGCTTCATCCGTCAGGATCAGTTGGTACAGGGCGACATCTGCGGTTACCCGCAAGCCGCGGGCCTGGGCCTGGGCGATCAGAGCTACGCCCCGGGCACTGGTCAACTGGCTGAAATGCGCACGCACGCCGCTTTGTTCCACCAGCAATAAATCACGGGCCAGGGCCACGGTTTCTGCGGTTTCCGGAATGCCCGGCAGGCCGAGGAAGCTGGCCACTGCGCCTTCATGGGCCAGGCCACCTTCGGCCAGGTCGCGGTCCTGGGAATGGAAGATCACCGTCAAGTCGAAGGTGGCCGCGTATTCCAGGGCGCGGCACAAGGTGCGTGTGCTGCGAAAGCTTTCCAGGCCATTGCCGAAGGCCACGCAACCGGCGTCACGCAGGGCGATCAGTTCGGCAAGTTGTTCGCCGTCCAGGCCCTTGCTCAAGGCGCCAATGGGAAACACTTTGCAATTGCCGGCTTCGCGGGCGCGGTCCAGGATCAGCTCGGTCACAGCGGAAGTGTCCAGCACCGGCTTGGTATTGGGCGGGCAGCACAGGCTGGTCACGCCACCGGCTGCGGCGGCTTGGGTTTCGCTGGCGATGTTGCCTTTGCGGCTGTAGCCCGGCTCGCGTAAGGCGACATTCAGGTCCACCAGCCCAGGCGCGGCCACCAGGCCCTTGGCATCGATGTTCTGGCCGGCGTTGAAGCCTGCGGGAGCGGCGCCGATGGCGACGATCTTGCCGGCGTCCAGGTGTAGATCGGTAACTTGGTCCAGGCCACTGGCCGGGTCGATGACTCGGGCGCCGAGAATGCTGAGCTTCACTGGGCCTGCTCCTGCTCGAATTGACGTTGCGCGGTTTGCCCGCTCATGGCCATGGACAGCACAGCCATGCGCACGGCGATGCCGTAGGTCACTTGGTTGAGAATCACCGATTGCGGGCCGTCGGCCACCGCCGACTCAATTTCCACGCCACGGTTGATCGGCCCGGGGTGCATCACGATGGCATCCGGCTTGGCCTTGGCCAGGCGTGCGGTGGTCAGGCCGAACAGTCGGTAGAACTCACCTTCGCTGGGCAGCAAGCCCCCAGCCATGCGCTCGCGTTGCAGGCGCAGCATGATCACCACGTCCACATCCTTGAGGCCTTCGGCCATGTCGGTGTAGACCTTCACGCCATACTGTTCGATACCGATGGGCAACAGGGTCTTGGGCGCGATCACGCGGATATCCGGGCAACCCAGGGCCTTGAGAGCCAGCATGTTCGAACGTGCCACCCGCGAATGCAGGATGTCGCCGACGATGGCTACCGAGAGGTTTTCAAAGCTGCCCTTGTGCCGACGAATGGTGAGCATGTCGAGCATGCCCTGGGTCGGGTGCGCGTGACGGCCGTCGCCGCCATTGATGATCGCCACGTTCGGGCACACATGCTCGGCGATGAAATGCGCAGCGCCGGAGTCGCCGTGACGTACCACGAACATGTCGGCTGCCATGGCTTCCAGGTTGCGCAGGGTATCGAGCAGGGTTTCGCCCTTGCTCGCCGACGAGGTGGACACGTTCAGCGTGATCACATCGGCCGACAGCCGCTGGGCCGCCAGTTCAAAGGTGGTGCGGGTGCGGGTGGAGTTCTCGAAGAACACGTTGCAGATGGTTTTACCGCGCAGCAGCGGGACTTTCTTTACTGCCCTGCCACCGACTTCCAGGAACGAGTCGGCGGTGTCGAGGATTTCGGTGAGCAGTTCGCGGGGCAAACCGTCGAGGGACAAGAAGTGTTGCAACTGGCCCTGAGCATTGAGCTGCAGCGGGCGCTTGGCATCTAGAGGCGTCATCGCGGGGACTCTTTACAAGGCGGTTTAAAGGGCAAGGTCTTGCAGTTCGAGTACGAGCGGCGTGGGACCGGACAATTTTACCCGCTGCTGGGGTGCAAGCGACAGGGTCGCGCCTACGACGTCCGGGCTGATCGGCAGCTCGCCAGCATCCAGGTCCAGCAGGCACACCAGGGTCACGCTGGCCGGGCGGCCATAGTCGAACAGCTCGTTCATGGCGGCGCGGATGGTGCGGCCGCTCATCAGCACGTCGTCGATCAATACCAGGTGCTGGCCTTCGATCTCGAAGGGCAGGGCCGAAGGGCGCACTTGTGGGTGCAGGCCGTTCTGGCTGAAATCGTCGCGGTAGAAGGACACGTCCAGGGTGCCCAGAGGCGAATCGCTACCCAGTTCTTTCAGCAATGCCTGGGCCACCCACACGCCACCGGTGCGTATGCCGATAAAGCGCGGTTCGCTGATGGCACGGTGTTCCAGGTGCGCCTTGAGGCGTATCGCCATCTGGCTGATCAGTTCGGCAGGGTTCGGCAAGCTCATGGTGGCTCCTTGTTAAGTGTGTAGGAGCGAGCTTGCTCGCGAAAAACGTCAACGATAACGCGTGAAAACCTGCAAGTGCGCGGTGCCTGTGAGTTCTTCGCGAGCAAGCTCGCTCCTACAAAAACGGCATAGCAGCAAGCCGCGTCAGTCAGGATTCAAATAAAGCGGTGTTTTCATCCAGCCAACCCTGCAACAGCAAGGCGGCGGCGATGGCATCCACCGGGTTGTCGCGATAACTGCCCTTTTGCCCGCCACGGTCACGGCGCTCACCCTTGGCTTCAAAGGTGGTGAGCCGTTCGTCGTGGGTATAGAAGGGCAGGTTGTAGCGGCCATTGAGGCGGCGCGCGAACTTCTCGGCGCGCAGGCACATATCACTCGGGGTGCCATCCATGTTCAGGGGCAGGCCGACTACCACTGCGTCAGGCTTCCATTCTTTGATGAGGGCTTCGACCTGGTTCCAGTCCGGTACGCCGTTCTGGGCCTTGAGGGTGCACAGCTCGCGGGCCTGGCCGGTGATGACCTGGCCAACCGCTACGCCGATCTGTTTGGTGCCGTAGTCAAAACCGAGGATCAGACGCAAGGCCATCAGGCGTGCCCCGCCTGGCTGGTCAGCAGGCTGAGGTTGACCCGCAGCTTGGCTGCTGCCGCTTCCAGGCGCAGTTCGCTGGCGGTGTTGAACAGGATGTCAGCGTCGAACGGGCAGGTCAGCCAGGCATTGCTGGCCAGTTCGGCCTCCAGTTGACCGGCTTCCCAACCGGCGTAGCCCAGGGTGATCACACTTTGCTCAGGGCCGACGCCGTCGGCGATGGCGAACAGCACGTCCTGGGATGTGGACAGTGACACCCCCTCAAGGTCTACCGTGGCCTGGAACTTGGGCCCGGTGGGGTGCAGCACAAAACCGCGATCGGTCTGAACCGGCCCGCCGATGTAGATCGGTACGCCCTGGCAGCGCGCCGGCGGGTCGATTTCCGGGCGCAGTTGCTCAAGGATATCGGCCAGGTTCAGCTCCTGCGGGCGGTTGACCACCAGCCCCATGGCACCATTGGCCGTGTGCTCGACGATGTAGGTCAAGGTCTGCGCAAAGTTCGGGTCGGCCATATGGGGCATGGCGATCAGGAATTGGTGCTTGAGGTAGGTCGGGCTGACGTTTTTCATGTCCGCTAGTGTGGCGTTGGAGGGACGAACTGACAAGTGCGGGCGCGAGCCTGGTCGCGGAGCGTGGGAACGATCTGTGCGATCAGTTGCTGGACAACCGGTCGCCCTTGGCGAACCGCCAGGTGCGGATGATTTCCAGGCGGTCCACGTCGTTCAAGTCGCCGCTGAACGGCGCAAAAGGCGCGGCCAGACGCACGATACGTTGCGCGGCCTGGTCCAGCAGCGGCTGGCCGGAGGACTCCAGCACCTGCACTTCATACAGCGAGCCGTCACGGTTGATCGACACCAGTAAGCGCAAATTGCCATAAATCTGCTGGCGCCGCGCCTCGTCCGGGTAATTGAGGTTACCGATACGTTCGACCTTCTTGCGCCACTCGTCCTTATACCAGGCGCCTTTGTCGCGCATGGTCGAGGCCGCGTTCAGGCGGTAGATGCGCGGGCGTTTGGCATACAGCTGTTGTTCATGGGCCAGTTCGGCTTCCAGGCTGGAAATTTCGTCGGACAGCGTCGAGCTGTCGAACGTCGGCGCAGGTTTCACCGGTTCGGGCTTGGGTTCGGTCTTGGCCTTTTCGCGCTGGGTCGGGGCTTTTTGCGGCTTGGGCGCCACGGTGGTTACCGCAGCCTTGGGCGCGGCCTGCTTGACCTCGGGCTTGGGCGCCGGCGGCGGGGTGACCTTCTTGACCTGATTGTCGTGGAAGGGCGCCACTTCGGTGGTCTTGGGCACGGCTTTCTTGTCGAGGGTGCCGCTGCCCTGCTGGTTGTCCTGGGCGAGAAAGTCAGCCTTTTCGGGCTTCTTTTCGCTCTTGAACGTGGCGAGGGTGATTTCCAGGGTCTTGGTGATCTGCTTGGGTTCGACCAGGGTGAACCCCACGCCCAGGAGCAGGGCGAGGTGAATCAGCGCAGCGAGGAACAGGGTAAAACCGAGACGATCAGCCGGGCGCACGCCGCTATGGGTGAATTCGGGGGGCAGATCGGACGGAGGGGGCATAAAAAACCAACATCGCGTGTTTCGTGGTTCGGCATGATAACGCAATGTTGGTTTTTAGCTTCAAGCTACAAGTTACAAGCTGCAAGCTTTGGCTCGGTCGGCCTTAAGCTTGCGGCTTGGCGCTTGTAACTTGCAGCTTTTCGGCAATCACGGCCATCAACATTTCACCTATATTGGTGCCGAAAGCATTGTCGATCTCGCGAATACAGGTCGGGCTGGTGACGTTGATTTCAGTGAGGTTCTCACCAATTACGTCGAGTCCGACAAACAGCAGGCCTTTTTCCCGCAGGGTCGGGCCGACTTGAGCGGCGATCCAGCGGTCCTTGTCCGACAACGGCCGCGCTTCACCGCGACCACCGGCGGCCAGGTTGCCACGGGTCTCGCCGGCTGCCGGGATACGCGCCAGGCAATAATCCACCGGCTCGCCGTCGATCATCAGGATGCGCTTGTCACCGTCCTTGATCGCCGGCAGGTAGGCCTGGCCCATGATCTGCTGGGTGCCCAGGGCGGTCAGGGTTTCGAGGATCACCGACAGGTTCGGGTCGCCGGCGCGGTGACGGAAGATCGAGGTGCCGCCCATGCCGTCCAGCGGCTTGAGGATCACATCGCCATGCTTGGCGGCGAATTCACGCAGTACATCGGCGCGGCGGCTGACCACGGTCGGTGGCGTGCACTGCGGGAACAGGGTGGCGAACAGCTTTTCATTGCAGTCGCGCAGGCTCTGCGGTTTGTTGACGATCAACACGCCAGCCCGTTCGGCCTGCTCCAGCAGGTAGGTGGAATACACAAACTCCATGTCGAACGGCGGGTCCTTGCGCATCAGGATCACGTCGAGGTCGCTCAGCGGGCTGTCGATTTCATCCGAAAGCTCGAACCACTTCTCGGGGTTGGCGAACACCTGCAGCGGGCGCATGCGTGCGCGGGCCTCGCCGTCACCCTGGTAAAGGTCGCGCTGCTCCATATAGAACAAGGTCCAGCCGCGGGCCTGGGCGGCCAGGAGCATGGCCAGCGAACTGTCCTTTTTATAGGAAATGCTGGCGATAGGGTCCATGACAATGCCGACGCGAACGCTCATGGGGGATTTCCTCTAGCAAATTGGGGCGCATAAAAGTGGCGTCAGAGTGGCGCTGCGGCTGTTGTGGGTCAAGGAAAAACCACTGGGCGGGTGCCTCGATAGATTGCGCCAGGAGACTGTGCTAAAAAGGCTGGCACAGCGCAGCAGCCCTTGAATTCCAAGGCTTGCGGCGTTCATCCTGTGCAACATCAGGCAGTACACACCGAAAACCGATTCGCTGTGGCGATGGTAGAGCAGATATGGAACAGCATTCCAACGCCTTGAAGGTGATGGTGATCGACGATTCGAAAACGATCCGCCGCACCGCCGAGACGCTGTTGAAGAACATGGGGTGCGAGGTCATCACGGCGATCGACGGTTTCGACGCCCTGGCCCGTATTGTCGATCATCACCCGCACATTATCTTTGTCGACATCATGATGCCGCGCCTGGATGGCTACCAGACCTGCGCCCTGGTGAAGAACAACCCGGCGTTCAAGTCGATCCCGGTGATCATGCTGTCTTCCAAGGACGGCCTGTTCGACAAGGCCAAGGGGCGCATCGTGGGTGTCGATCAGTTTTTGACCAAGCCTTTCAGCAAGGAAGAACTGCTGGGGGCGATCAAGGCCTATGTGCCTGGGTTCGCCGCAGTAGAACAAGCACACTGACGCCGCCTCACGAGGGCCGGCGCCGACCAATGTAGCGGGGAAAACCATGGCACGTGTTCTGATCGTCGACGATTCGCCGACTGAAATGTACAAACTCACCGGCATGCTGGAAAAGCATGGCCACCAGGTGCTCAAAGCCGAAAACGGCGCGGACGGCGTAGCCCTGGCCCGCCAGGAAAAGCCCGACGCGGTGCTGATGGATATCGTGATGCCCGGCCTCAACGGCTTCCAGGCCACGCGCCAATTGTCCAAGGAGCCGGAAACCAACGGTATCCCGATCATCATCATCACCACCAAAGATCAGGAAACCGACAAGATCTGGGGCGCACGCCAGGGCGCCAAGGACTACCTGACCAAGCCTGTGGATGAAGAAACCCTGATTGCCACCCTGAACAAGGTGCTGGCCGGCTAAGGCTTGCGATCATGACCGAGTCGCAAACCGCCTTCGAGCTGCTGCTGGACATCGACCGCCGCTGCCGCTTGCTGGCCGCGGACCTGCCGTCCCAGGAAACGCGCCTGCAACGCTGGAGCGGCATCGCCTTTCGCGTAGGGCCAAACGCCTACGTGGCGCCCATGGGCGAAGTCGCCGAGGTGTTGCATGAGCCACGTTGCACCTTGATGCCGGGGGTCAAGCCCTGGGTCAAAGGCGTGGCCAACCTGCGCGGGCGCTTGCTGCCGGTGATGGACCTGGGCGGGTTCCTTGACCTTGAGTTGTCCAAGGCGCGCAAGCAACGGCGGGTGCTGGTGGTGGAGTTCAACGACCTGTTTGTCGGGCTGCTGGTAGATGAGGTGGTAGGCATGCAGCATTTCCCATTGGACGCCTGGGTGGCGAGCACCGCCTCAAACGCGCCGTTTATTCAGGGCCAGTTCGACGGCGACCCGCCGTGGCAAGTCTTCAGCCCCTTCGCCCTGGCCCAGGCCCCTGGCTTCATGGATGTTGCCGCATGAGCACCGCTACCACGCCCAAACCCCAGGCCGCTTCGCGCAGCCGTTCGCAGATCATCGTGCTGTTTATCGCCTTGATCGTGTTCATCATGTTGCTGTTCGCCAACTTCGCGTACCTCAACACCCAGTCCACCTACGACAAACAGTACATTGGCCACGCCGGTGAGCTGCGCGTGCTGTCCCAGCGCATTGCCAAGAACGCCACCGAAGCAGCCGCCGGGAAAGCGGCGGCGTTCAAGCTGCTGGGCGATGCGCGCAACGATTTTGCCCAGCGCTGGGGCTACCTGAAAAAAGGTGACCCGCAAACCGGCTTGCCGGCGGCGCCCAGTGCGGTACGCGCCGAAATGCGGGCAGTGCAGACCGACTGGGAGGCGCTGCTGAAAAACACCGACGCCATCCTCGCCAGCGAGCAGACTGTGTTGTCATTGCACCAGGTGGCGGCGACCCTGGCCGAAACCGTGCCGCAACTGCAGATCGAGTCGGAAAAGGTCGTGGATAGCCTGCTGCAACGCGGCGCCCCGGCCAGCCAGGTGGCCTTGGCCCAACGCCAGTCGCTGCTGGCCGAACGTATCCTGGGGGCGGTCAACACGGTGCTGGCGGGGGATGAAACCGCGGTGCAGGCCGCCGATGCTTTCGGCCGCGATGCCAACCGTTTTGGCGTGGTGCTCAATGGCATGCTCAACGGCAACCCGGGGTTGCGTATCACCCAGGTCGAAGACCCGGACGCCCGGGCGCGGCTGGCGGACATTGCCGAGCTGTTCGAATTTGTCTCCGGCTCCGTGGATGAAATTCTCGAGACCTCGCCGCAGTTGTTCCAGGTGCGCGCCTCGGCGAGCCATATTTTCAACCTGTCGCAAACCCTGCTCGATGAAGCCTCGCACCTGGCCACCGGTTTTGAAAACCTCGCCAGCGGGCGCAGTTTAGACACCATCGGCGGTTACGTGCTGGGCTTGCTGGCGCTGGCCTCGATCATCCTGATCGGCCTGGTCATGGTGCGCGAGACCAACCGCCAACTGCATGAAACCGCGCAGAAGAACGAGCGCAACCAGAACGCGATCATGCGCCTGCTGGATGAAATCGAAGACCTGGCCGACGGCGACCTTACCGTCACCGCCTCGGTCACCGAAGACTTTACCGGCACCATCGCAGACTCCATCAACTATTCCGTGGACCAACTGCGCGATCTGGTCGCCACCATCAACCTCACTGCCGGGCAGGTCGCCGGCGCGGTGCAGGACACCCAGGCCACCGCGATGCACCTGGCCCAGGCGTCGGAGCATCAGGCCCAGCAGATTGCCGAAGCGTCTACCGCCATCAACCAGATGGCGCAGTCCATCGACCAGGTATCGGCCAACGCGGCCGAATCCTCGGCGGTAGCTGAACGTTCGGTAGAGATCGCCAATAAAGGCAACGAGGTGGTGCACAACACCATCCACGGCATGGACAACATTCGCGAACAGATCCAGGACACCGCCAAGCGCATCAAGCGCCTGGGCGAGTCGTCCCAGGAAATTGGCGACATCATCAGCCTGATCGACGACATCGCCGACCAGACCAACATCCTCGCCCTCAACGCCGCGATCCAGGCCAGCATGGCCGGTGACGCCGGGCGCGGCTTTGCGGTGGTGGCCGATGAAGTGCAACGGCTGGCCGAACGCTCCTCGGCGGCCACCCGGCAGATCGAAACCCTGGTGCGCACCATCCAGGCCGACACCAACGAAGCGGTGATCTCCATGGAGCAGACCACCACCGAAGTGGTGCGCGGCGCACGCCTGGCCCAGGACGCCGGGGTGGCGCTGGAAGAGATCGAAGGCGTGTCCAAAACCCTGGCGGCGCTGATTCAGAGTATTTCCAACGCGGCGCAGCAACAGACCTCATCGGCGGGGCAGATTTCCCTGACCATGAACGTGATCCAGCAGATCACCACGCAGACTTCGTCGGGTTCCACCGCCACCGCTGAGAGCATTGGTAACCTGGCGAAGATGGCCAGCCAGTTGCGCAGGTCGGTGTCGGGTTTCACCTTGCCGCCGCCCAAGCAAGTCGATGATTGAAATACGACCTGAACAACACCACAGTCCAACTGTGGGAGCTGGCTTGCCTGCGATAGCGGTCTGTCAGATACAGATATAGTGCTGACCCACCGCTATCGCAGGCAAGCCAGCTCCCCCATAGGATCTCCATTGTTTGTGAGATACCAGCAACTCATGAATTCTAAGCGGAGCAGTTATGGTTGATCGGCACGACTACGTGGCCCTCGAATGGGTCAAGGGCGATATTGCCGAAACCCTGAAACAGGCCCGGTCGGCCCTGGACGCGTACGTTGAAACCCATGACGACGACGCCCTCAACGAATGCCTGGCCGGTATCCACCAGGTGCATGGCGCGCTGCAAATGGTCGAGTTCTACGGCGCGGCGCTGCTAGCCGAAGAGATCGAAGAACTGGCCGTGGCGCTCCAGGCCGGGCACGTCGGCCAGCGCGATGAAAGTATCCGCCTGCTGCAACAAGCCCTCGGCCAACTGCCGCTGTACCTCGACCGCGTGCACAGTGCCCGCCGCGACTTGCCGCTGGTGGTGCTGCCGCTGCTCAACGACCTGCGCAGCGCCCGTGGTGAAAGCCTGCTATCGGAAACCAGCCTGTTCAGCCCGCAACTGCTATCGATCGAGCCGTTGCCTGAGCAAGCCCTGGCCCAACGGGCAATGCCGGATCTGCATGAACAGTTGCGCCAATGGCGCCACCTGCTGCAACAAGCCCTCGCCGGGTTGCTGCGTGAAGACCACGGCCCCAGCAACCTGGAAGACATGGCGCGGGTGTTCGCACGCCTCGAAGCGCTGTGCCAGGGGGCGCCGCTGCTGCCGTTGTGGCAGGTCACCTCGGCGCTGGTCGAAGGCATGCTCACCGGCGTGGTCGCCAACAGCCCGGCGCTGCGCAGCCTGCTCAAGGCCAGCGACAAGCAACTCAAGCGCTTGCTGGTTCAAGGCATTAATGGCATCAACCAGCCGGCGCCGGATGAGTTGCTCAAGAGCCTGTTGTTCTACGTCGCCAAAGTCACCCGGCCGACGCCGCGTATGCAAAGCCTGAAGGAACGCTACGGCTTGGACGAAGCCTTGCCCGACAGCGCCGTGGTCGATGCTGAACGTGCACGGCTGGCCGGGCCGGATCGCAATGCCATGGGCTCGGTACTCGGGGCGTTGTGTGAGGAGCTGGTGCGGGTCAAGGAACGCCTGGATCTGTTCGTGCGCAGTGATCGCCAGCACACCCAGGACCTCGACCCGTTGCTGGCGCCGTTGCGGCAGATCGCCGATACCCTCGCGGTGCTGGGTTTCGGTCAGCCGCGCAAAGTGATCATCGACCAACTCGCGGTGGTGTTGAGCCTGGTCCAGGGGCAGCGCGAACCCAATGACGCGGTGTTGATGGATGTGGCCGGCGCGTTGCTCTATGTCGAAGCGACGTTGGCCGGGATGATCGGCACCGTCGAACCGCAAAGCCGTGAAGACAGCCGCTTGCCCACCACCGACCTGACCCAGATCCATCAGCTGGTGATTCGCGAGTCGTGCCAGTGCCTGCGCCAAGCCAAGGAGCTGGTGATCGACTGCATCGAGGCCGATTGGGACCGCCAGCGCCTGGAGTCCTTGCCCGAGCTGTTGAGCCAGGTACGCGGTGCCCTGGCGATGATTCCTCTGCCGCGTGCGGCGAGTTTGATGCGCGGTTGCACCGACTACGTCGATGAGCAGTTGATGGTCAATGACGGCGCCCCTTCGGCGGCACAACTGGGGCATTTCGCCGAGGTGGTCAGCAGTCTGGAGTATTACCTCGAACGCATGCTTCAAGACCCTGACGCGGCGGGCGAAAAAGTGCTGGAACTGGCCACCCAGGGCTTGAATGCATTGGGCTACCTGCCGGTGGAAAAACCCTGGCGCCAGGCCCTGGCTGCGCCCGAGGGGGCGTTGACCTCCGAGGCTGCACCCAGCCAGTCCCAATTCGATGCGCTGGCCAGCCCGACATCACGTCTCAACCCTCCGGCCTTGCAGCGTCCGGGCAGCCTGTTGCCGCCGCCGGCGGGTGAAGAACCGATTGACGATGAGCTGCGCGAAGTCTTCCTGGAAGAAACCGATGAAGTCCTCGACGTGTTGCATCGCTACCTGCCCGACAGCGCGGACAAAACCGCCCAGGGCGAAATGCGCCGCGCCTTCCATACCCTCAAGGGCAGCGGCCGCATGGTGCGCGCCCTGGTGCTGGCCGAGCTGGCCTGGGCCGTGGAGAACCTGCTCAATCGCGTGCTGGAACGCAGCGTAGTCCTTGGCCCTGAGGTGCAGCAGGTGTTGGATGAGGCCGTGGCCTTGCTGCCGGAGCTGATCGCCGATTTTGCTACTGACGACCAACGCCAGCGCGATGAAGTCGATGCCCTGGCCGCCCGTGCCCATGCCCTGGCCAGTGGCGCCACCACGTCGGCCCCCGAGCCCCATGACCCGATGCTGCTGGAGATTTTCCGCAACGAAGCCCAGGGCCATCTGGACAGCCTCGAGCACTTTCTGCAACAGGCCGCCGAGCAGGTGCCGCTGCAGGTCAGCGATGAACTGCAACGCGCCTTGCACACCCTCAAGGGCAGCGCCTACATGGCCGGTGTGTTGCCCATCGCCGAACTGGCGCGCCCGCTGGATCACCTCACCCGTGAATACAAGGCCCACCGTCTGCCGCTGGACAAGGACGAAGTGGCGTTGCTACTTGAAGCACAAGGTCTGTTCCAGCGCGGCCTGCGAGACCTAGACACCGATCCCCTGGCGCCGATCAACGGCGCGGCCGACCTGATCAGCCGCACCCAACGCCTGCTGGACCATCAACTCGCCGCCTTGCTCGACGCGCCCACGACCGGCCTGCGCGTCAAGCGTGACCCGCACTTGATCACCAGCTTCCTGGCCCAGGGCATGGACATCCTGCTCGACGCCGAAAGCCTGCTGCGTCGCTGGCAGCAACACCCCGGCGACCGTCAGGAACTCACGGCGTTGCTGGACGAGCTGACCACCCTGGGCGAGGGCGCGCACCTTGCCGATCTGCATCCTATCGACGCGTTGTGCGAAGCCTTGCTCGACCTGTATGGCGCGGTGGAAGAAAGCAGCCTGGCGGTCAGCGCCCGCTTCTTCCATGAGGCCGAACAGGCCCATGACGCGCTGATCAACATGCTCGACCAGTTGGCCGCCGGCCAGGAAATCAGCCCCGCGCCCGCACGGCTGCAGGCGTTGCGCGAGTTGCTCGATGAAGCACTGGACCCGTCGGCCACGGGCCTGATCAAAAGCGACGGCAGCCGTGCCCTGAGTATCGCCGAGTTGGGCGCGGCCACTGCGCAGTTGGATCACGCAACGGCGATGGACGACGAAATTGTCGAGATCTTCCTTGAAGAAGCCGTAGACATCCTCGACAGCGTCGGCCAGTCGCTCAAGCGCTGGCTGCTGGAACCCGAAAACGCCGCGCCCTTGTCCTCGTTGCAGCGGGACCTGCACACCCTCAAGGGCGGTGCGCGCATGGCCGAAATCGACCCGGTGGGCGACTTGGCCTACGAGCTCGAATGCGTTTATGGGGGGCTGGTGGACCGCCGTTACAGTTATTCCGTGGAGCTGTCCCAGGCACTGATGGCCAGCCACGAACGCTTGGCCCAACAGTTGGATGAACTGCAACAGCAGCAACCCTTGAGTGACGGCGCCGAGCTGGTCGAAAGGCTGCGCGAATTGCGCCAGGCCAGCAGCCCGGCAGCGCCGGTTGCGGTGGCGCCAGCCTCGGGTGCCGACCCGGAATTGCTGGATATTTTCCTTGAAGAAGCTACCGATATCCTCGACAGCTCAGGCAGCGCGCTTTTGCGCTGGCAGGCCGAGCCGGGCAATCGCCAGGAAGTGGAAACCCTGCTGCGTGACCTGCACACCCTCAAGGGCGGTGCGCGCATGGTCGAGATCGGGCCAATCGGCGATCTGGCCCATGAGCTGGAATTTCTCTACGAAGGGCTGTCCGCCGGTTTGCTCGCGCCGACCCCTGAATTGTTCGCACTGCTGCAAGGTTGCCATGACCGCCTGGCGCAGATGATCGACGCCGTGGCCGAGGGGTTGCCGGTGGGCTCGGTGGATAAACTGATCGAGCGCATCAAGAGCCTGGTGCACCCCAGTGATGAGCCGGTTACACCCGTGGCACTGCCGACGGGTAAGGCCGAAGCGGTCGCCGATCCGGCTGCCGACATGGTGAAAATTTCTGCTGACTTGCTCGATGACCTGGTCAACCTCGCCGGCGAAACCTCGATCTTCCGTGGCCGTATCGAGCAGCAAGTCAAGGATGCGCGCGTTGCCTTGAATGAGATGGAAACCACCATCGAGCGCATGCGCGACCAACTGCGCCGGCTCGACAGCGAAACCCAGGGCCGCCTCCTGAGCCGTCAGCAGGCCGAGGCCGAACGCCTGGGCTACGAAGAATTCGACCCGCTGGAAATGGACCGCCACTCGCAGCTGCAACAGCTGGCCCGTGCGCTGTCCGAATCTGCCTCCGACCTGCTCGACCTCAAGGACACCCTCGAGCGCCGCAACCAGGATGCCCACAACCTGCTGCAGCAGCAGGCGCGTATCAACACCGAATTGCAGGAAGGCCTGATGCGCACGCGCATGGTGCCTTTCGAGCGCATGTTGCCACGACTCAAACGCATCGTGCGGCAAGTGGCGGGGGAGTTGGGCAAAGACGTGGAGTTCATCGTCGGCAATGCCGAAGGCGAGATGGACCGCAATGTGCTGGAGCGCATGGCAGCGCCCTTGGAGCATATGCTGCGCAACGCCGTCGACCACGGCCTGGAATCGCGCGAAGTGCGGCTGGCGGCGGGTAAGCCGGAGAAGGGCCGCATCACCCTGGACCTGACCCACGAAGGCGGCGACATCGTCTTCGACATGCGTGACGACGGCGCGGGTGTGCCCCTTGAGGCGGTGCGGCGCAAGGCGATCAAGCGCGGCTTGCTCGCGCCCCATCAAGAGATCAGCGACCGTGACGTGTTGCAGTTCATCCTGCAGCCGGGCTTTTCCACCGCCGAAAAAATTACCCAGATTTCCGGGCGCGGCGTGGGCATGGACGTGGTGCATGAAGAAGTGCGCCAGCTCGGCGGCTCCATGGTGATCGACTCGACGCCGGGCATGGGCGTGCATTTTCGCATTCGCCTGCCGTTTACCGTGTCGGTCAATCGTGCGCTGATGGTGCACTGCGCGGACGACCAATACGCGATCCCTCTCAACACCATCGAAGGCCTGGTGCGCGTGCTGCCCCACGAATTGGCCGGGCACTACCAGCAAGACCCGCCGCACTATGAATACGCCGGCCAGCGCTACGAGTTGTTCTACTTAGGCGACCTGCTGCACACCGCCAGCCGCCCGAAACTACTGGGTCAGTACCAGCCTGTGCCGGTGCTGCTGGTGCACTGCAATGAACGCCGCGTGGCGGTGCACGTGGATGCCATGGCCGGTACCCGCGAGATTGTGGTCAAGGGCCTGGGGCCGCAGTTCTCCGGGGTGCAGGGCGTGACCGGCGCGACCATCCTGGGCGACGGCCATGTGGTGCTGATCATCGACCTGCTGGCGCACATCCGCGCCCGGCAACCGGCCTTGCCGGCGCAGGCGGTGGATGCGCCGCTGATCCTCAACGACCCGCTGAAAAAACGCCCGCTGCTGGTACTGGTGGTGGACGACTCGGTCACCGTACGCAAAGTCACCAGCCGCCTGCTGGAGCGCAACGGCATGAACGTGCTCACCGCCAAGGATGGGATCGATGCCCTTGCCATCCTGGAAGAGCACACCCCGGACCTGATGCTGCTCGACATCGAAATGCCGCGCATGGACGGCTTCGAAGTGGCCATTCAGATACGCAACGACCCACGCCTGATGCGCTTGCCGATCATCATGATCACCTCACGCACCGGCCAGAAACACCGCGACCGCGCCATGGCCATTGGCGTCAACGACTACCTCGGCAAGCCGTACCAAGAGTCGGTGCTGCTGGAAAGCATCGCCTATTGGAGCAAGTCCCATGCTTGAACACCGCACCAGCCAACTCACCGGCCTGCTACTGCCCCTGGCCGACCGCCACCTGGTGCTGCCCAACGTTGCCGTGGCCGAACTGATCGACTTCCAGCGCGGCGAACCGGCCAGCGATGCACCGCCGTGGTACCTGCGGCAGGTCACGTGGCGTGATCGGCAGATTCCGCTGATCAGCTTTGAAGCGGCCTGCGGCGAGGCCAGCATGACGGGCGAGCGCTCGCGCATTGTGGTGTTGAATGCACTGGGTGGGCGACCGACATTGAAGTTCATTGCGCTGGTGATCCAGGGCATTCCGCGTTCGTACAAGCTCGACAGCGAATTGAGCTACGTGGACGTGCCCCTGTGCCCGCTGGAACTGGCGGCGGTGCAAGTGGGCGAGCAGGTGGCGAAAGTGCCGGATTTGATGGGGCTTGAAGCGTTGTTGGTGGAGTCCGGCCTGGCCTGATCCTGAGCCCTATGAAGATCTACTGTGGGAGCTGGCTTGCCTGCGATAGCGGTGTTTCAGTCACTGCATCAAACACTGACCCAACGCCATCGCAGGCAAGCCAGCTCCCACACTGAGCTGTGCTCATCTCCAGGTCTCAATCAATCCGCGCAAACCGTTCAATCACTGGCTGCTCCCGGTGCTCGGCCTGCCATAAGTCATAAGCACTTTGCATCGACAACCATAACTGGGCGGTACTCACGCCCGCCCGCTCCAACCGAACGGCAAGGTCCGGGCTGACCGGGGCGTGGCCATGCAGGATCCTTGAAAAAGTCTCACGGGCGAAACCAAGGCGTCGCGCCATCTCGGTAATGGTGATGCCCAAGGCAGGGATCACATCTTCAAGCAGGATCTCACCTGGGTGAGGTGGATTGTGCATGGGCATGGAGGTGGTTCCGAAGGTAATAGGCATTCAGTCAAGAAGGCTAGGGAGGCCAGTTCCGAGAGACAACCTTAAAACAATGTATGAATTTTCCTGCGGACCTCTATTGTGGCGAGGGCGCTTGTTGCTGGGCCTTCGGATTTTTCCTGCAAGATTTTGGGCTATGCATGAACTTGTGGTGGAGAGGTCCGCACGCCTAGTCTTCGCTCCGTCATCGCAAAAAAACGGTGACACGGACGTGCAAGTCCGACGAAACCTGTTTAGGCGCGCAAAACGCCTAGAACCCAAGGCGTTCCTTAATGAGACATACAGGAACCGCATACCATGTCGAACTCTTCCTCATCCAACCTCTTCACCGTAAACCCCCACCAAAACACCGAAACCCTGCTGGTCAATGCCAGCGAAACCCTGTCCTCCCTCAACGCACTCACCTGCAACCTGGCCTTCGACCTGGACACTTCCCAGCGCGCCATCATGCTGGGGATTCAGCAAATGGCAGAGTTGGGGCAGTTGCTGGTCGATAGAGCGCTGGAGCAAGTCAGCCCATCGCCAGCAACTTGAAACGGTCCCAAAAAGGGACTGATCGTTCCCTCTTTGGGACCGCTATCTAACCAACACCACCGACCAATGTGGGAGCTGGCTTGCCTGCGATAGCGGCCTGTCAGTCAACATCTCAGTAGCTGACCTACAGCTATCGCAGGCAAGCCAGCTCCCACGCTGAGCAGCGCTCATCTCCAGGTCAATCAATCCGCACAAACCGCTCAATTACTGGGTGATATATCGGAATAGGATGGAGTTGCTGTAGGCGAGTTCTGAATTTGGAATAGGCGGGTTTTCAGGCCGCAGTGGAGTGGCTAGTTTCTGCACTCCTCACTGCCAGCAAGGACTCGCAAATGGCCGTACCGTTAATGCCGCCCGGTGTTTCAATTCTTGAAAACATGGCGATCTCCAACTGCAAGCGCATTCATCTCAAGCCCGGCTCGGCATTCGCCTATTCCTGGTTTTACTCCCAGGTCCGTGCGGCCGGCCCTTGGAACTACAAGAAGCAGGGGCGTCAGTACGAAGCTTTTGGTAACTTCAATTACGGTGCCACGGGCACGGTGCTGGGCATTCCCGAAAATGTGTTGCTGCGAGCCGCCGGTGTGGCTCAAACCATCGCCAGAACGACTCGTCCGGATTTTGGATCATGGTGGGGCGGTGAGCCTTTTGGTGATGACCCACGGGACCAATATTGGATAAGAAGAGGTATCGAATATGCCATTTCGCAAGGTCACTAAGCGCCTCATACCTGTTCTGCGTAATTGCCTGCTTGTGATCTGCCTGATCTATATCGGCGGCAGTTGGGTCCTGTCGCCCGGAACACCGGACCTGGATGAAGTGGTGTTGAAGCATTCCCTGGGCAACGGTATGTCGATCTATGGTGCGCGAGATGGCCAAGGTGGCGCGACGGTGGGGTTTTCCTACAGGTACTACGTGCATAAGGATTTGGGAAGTGATCAGGAAATACTCAGCGCATTAGTGTCGGCCCCTCCTTTTCTCAAAACAAAAGAGCCCGATGTTCAAGTCAATAATGAGGGTGGTGCCCTGCAGCTGGTTATTCAGGGAGAAGTGTATGAGTACCACAGCTATGCGCTGGAGGGCCTGGGGAAGGTCAAGGTGATGATGGTGTTGTGATGGGCTAGCGCTCAGATTTTTCCTGCAAGATGTCGGGCTGTGCATGAGCTTGTTGTGATTGATCATCGCGCCTAGTCTTCGTCCCGTAATCGCACCCACCTGCAACCTGGCCTTCGACCTGGACACTTCCCAGCGCGCCATCATGCTGGGGATCCAGCAAATGGCAGAGTTGGGGCAGTTGCTGGTCGATAGAGCGCTGGAGCAAGTCAGCCCATCGCCAGCAACTTGAAACGGTCCCAAAAAGGGACTGATCGTTCCCTCTTTGGGACCGCTATCTAACCAACACCACCGACCCATGTGGGAGCTGGCTTGCCTGCGATAGCGGCCTGTCAGTCAACATCTCAGTAGCTGACCTACCGCCATCGCAGGCAAGCCAGCTCCCACAGTTTGTTCTTCATTACTCCAGGCGTAACGGTTCGTCCTCCAGCTTGATTGATGCCCTTGCGCTTCACTCCTAAGGTAAGCCCCACGACAGCAAACCCCGTGGAGCGACCATGACAACAACCATCACCCCCGACTCGCGCTGGACGCGGCGGCGCGACGAGAAGCAGCGGCGGCTCGGGCTGGTCAAAAAATACGCAGACGGGGCGGTGTTGCCCAGTGACAAGATCGTCGAGGCCCTGGAGGCCTTGATACTCCCCGGCGACCGCGTGGTGCTGGAGGGCAACAACCAGAAGCAGGCCGATTTCCTCTCGCGTTCCCTGGCCAAGGCCGACCCGGGCAAGCTCCACGATTTGCACATGATCATGCCCAGCGTCGGCCGTTCCGAGCACTTGGACCTGTTTGAAAAGGGCATCGCCCGCAAGCTGGATTTCTCTTTCGCCGGCACCCAATCCCTGCGCATCAGCCAGTTACTGGAAGACGGCCTGCTGGAAATCGGCGCGATCCATACCTACATCGAACTCTACGCACGGCTGGTGGTGGACCTGATCCCCAACGTGGTGCTCTCGGCGGGTTTCATGGCCGACCGCGCCGGCAACATCTACACCGGCGCCAGCACCGAAGATACCCCGGCGTTGATCGAACCTGCCGCCTTCAGCGATGGCATCGTCATCGTGCAGGTCAACCAGTTGGTGGATGACGTCACCGACTTGCCCCGCGTCGACATCCCCGCGAGCTGGGTGGATTTCGTGGTGGTGGCCGACAAGCCGTTCTACATCGAACCGCTGTTCACCCGCGACCCACGCCATATCAAGCCGGTGCATGTGCTGATGGCGATGATGGCGATCCGTGGCATCTACGAAAAACACAACGTGCAGTCGCTCAACCATGGTATCGGCTTCAACACCGCCGCCATCGAATTGATCCTGCCCACCTACGGCGAATCCCTGGGTCTGAAAGGCAAGATCTGCCGCAACTGGACCCTCAACCCGCACCCCACATTGATCCCAGCGATTGAAAGCGGTTGGGTGGAGAGCGTGCATTGCTTCGGCACCGAACTGGGCATGGAAAACTACATTGCCGCTCGCCCGGATGTGTTCTTCACCGGCCGCGATGGTTCGATGCGCTCCAACCGCATGTTCTGCCAACTCGCCGGCCAATACGCCGTGGACCTGTTTATCGGCGCCACTCTGCAAGTGGATGGCGACGGGCATTCCAGCACCGTGACCCGAGGCCGCCTCGCCGGTTTTGGTGGTGCGCCGAACATGGGCCACGACCCACGCGGCCGCCGCCATGGCACCCCAGCCTGGTTGGATATGCGCCACGACGATGCGCCTGAGGCCTTGCTTGAACGCGGCAAAAAACTCGTAGTGCAGATGGTCGAGACCTTCCAGGAGGGCGGCAAACCCACCTTCGTCGACACCCTCGACGCGGTGGAAGTGGCGCGCAAAAGCGGCATGCCCCTGGCGCCCATCATGATCTACGGCGACGACGTTACCCACTTGCTCACCGAAGAAGGCATCGCCTACCTGTACAAGGCACGCTCCCTGGAAGAACGCCAAGCAATGATCGCCGCCGTCGCCGGGGTGACCGCTATCGGCCTGCGCCACAACCCCAAGGACACTGCGCGCATGCGTCGCGAAGGTTTGATTGCCTTGCCCGAAGACTTGGGTATTCGCCGCACCGACGCCACCCGCGAGTTGTTGGCCGCCAAGAGCGTGGCCGATCTGGTGGAGTGGTCCGGTGGCTTGTACAACCCGCCCGCCAAATTCAGGAGCTGGTAAATGCGCGCGCTCAAACTGCATGAACTCAGCCTGGCCGATCGCCTCGCGGATATGGCCGTCGATGCGCTGATCGATGAAGCCGACCTGTCGCCCAAGCCTGCGCTGGTGGACCGGCGTGGCAACGGCGCCCACCGGGATTTGCACCTGGGGCTGATGCACGCCTCGGCGCTGTCGCTGTGGCCGATGTTCAAGGAAATGGCCGAGGCCGCGCTCGATATTGGCGAAGTCGGCCTGCCGTTGCGCGAAGCGCTCGGGCGTATTGGCCGGGAAGGCGAGCAGGCCATGCTCGCCACCACCCAGGGCGTGAACACCCATCGCGGTGCGATCTGGGCGCTGGGCTTGCTCACTGCTGCGGCGGCCCTGGAGCCCCGCACCATAACCCTGACCGCCGCCAAGTTGGCCCTGCTCAACGACCGCTTCGCCCCGCAGCCCATGAGCCATGGTGCCCAGGTTGCGCAGCGCTACGGCGCACGCGGTGCCCGTGAAGAAGCCCAGCTCGGCTTCCCTTCGGTGACTCAACGCGGCCTGCCGCAACTGCACAAGAGCCGCCGCGAAAACGCCGGTGAGCAGAACGCTCGCCTGGATGCCTTGCTGGCGATCATGACGGACCTGGCGGACACCTGCGTGCTCTACCGCGCCGGTACCCAAGGCCTGGTCGCCATGCAACAGGGCGCCCAGGCCGTGCTCGACGCCGGTGGCAGCGCAACCCTCGCGGGGCGTCGCCAACTGCATGAGTTGGACCTGCAACTGCTGGCCTTGAATGCCTCCCCCGGTGGCGCCGCCGACCTGTTGGCCGCCTGCCTGTTTATCGACCGCCTCGACGGAGCGTTGTGATGCAAACCCTATCCTTTGAATTCCCCGCCGGGCAGCCCCCCAAAGGCCGCGCACTGGTGGGTTGCGTCGGCTCGGGCGACCTGGAAGTACTGCTGGAACCGGGCACGCCCGGCACCCTGACCATTCAGGTGCAAACCTCAGTCAATGGCGCGCAGCAACGCTGGCAGCACCTGTTCGAACGCATCTTTCAGGAGCAGACGCCCCCGGCCCTGAACATTGATATCCACGACTTCGGCGCCACGCCCGGTGTGGTGCGCTTGCGCCTGGAGCAAGGTTTCGAGGAGATCGGCCATGACTGACTTACTCGCCAAACACAGCTTTGTGGAGCTCGGTGCCCGGCAGCGCGCCAAGGCGCTGTTGGATGCGGGCACCTTCCGCGAGTTGATCGACCCGTTCCAGCGAATCATGTCGCCGTGGCTCAGCCGCCAAGGCGTGGTGCCCCAAGCCGATGACGGGGTGGTCATCGCCAAGGGCAGCATCGGCGCCAAGCCCGTGGTGATTGCCGCGATCGAAGGCAATTTCCAGGGCGGCAGCCTGGGTGAAGTCGGCGGCGCAAAAATCGCGGGCGCCTTGGAACTGGCCGCCGAAGACAACCGCAACGGCATCCCCACCTGCGCCGTTCTGCTGCTGGAAACGGGCGGCGTGCGCTTGCAGGAAGCCAACCTCGGCTTGGCCGCGATTGCCGATATCCACGCGGCGATTGTCGACCTGCGCCAGTTCCAGCCAGTGATCGGCGTGGTGGCCGGCAGTGTCGGTTGCTTTGGGGGCATGTCCATCGCGGCCGGGTTGTGCAGTTACCTGGTGGTCACTCGCGAAGCACGCCTGGGCTTGAATGGCCCACAAGTGATCGAACAGGAGGCGGGCCTGGAGGAATACGACTCCCGCGACCGCCCCTTTATCTGGAGCCTTACCGGTGGCGAGCAGCGCTTCAACAGTGGCTTGGCCGACCGTTATGTGGCGGACGATATCGCGCAGATCCAGCAGACCGTCAGCACGCTGTTGCAGCAAGGTGTGCCCGCACAACCCCGCAGCCGGCGCGCTGATTTCTACCTGGCGCGCCTGGCCGAACTGGACACCACGGCGCAGATCGAGCCGGCGGCGGTTCGCGCGCTGTATCAGGGAGAACGCTCATGAGAGGCTTGCAGTGGTTCAACGCGTTGAGCGCCAACGCAACGCCCGTTGAGGGTTTGCCGGGCTCATTGAAAGTGGCGGACGGAGTATTGGTTGAACAGGCGGTGCGCTATATCGCCGTGGTTCCCGACCCGCACAACCGCTTCCCCCGCGCCCGCCATGGCGAAGTCGGCCTGCTGGAAGGCTGGGGCTTGGCCAAAGCGGTGGACGAAGCCATCGCCCGGGGTGACAAGCGTCCCATCATCGCCATCGTCGATGTACCCAGCCAAGCCTATGGCCGTCGCGAAGAAGCCCTTGGCATTCATCAGGCCCTCGCCGCCGCTGCTGACAGCTACGCTCGCGCTCGGCTCGCCGGCCACCCGGTGATCGCCCTGCTGGTGGGCAAGGCCATGTCGGGTGCGTTTCTCGCTCACGGTTACCAGGCCAATCGCCTGATCTCCCTGCGCGACCCTGGCGTGATGGTGCATGCCATGGGCAAGGCCTCGGCGGCACGGGTGACCTTGCGCAGCGTCGAAGAGCTGGAAGCCCTGGCCGCCAGCGTGCCGCCGATGGCCTATGACATCGACAGCTATGCCAGCCTGGGTTTGCTGTGGGAGACGCTGACAGTCACCCAGATTGACCAGCCCACGGCGGATGACGTGGCGCGGGTTCGCGATTGCCTGGTGCAGGCGGTCAAGGATATCGGCAGCACCGACTTGAGTTCACGCCTCGGCGCGACCAACCGGGCCGCCTCCAGCCACGTGCGCCAGCTGTTGCGGGAGCAATGGTGAACGCCCATGACTTGCTCTGGGGCATGACCCTGGCGCATCTGCCTGCCGATGCCCCGGCCTGGGTGCGGGACGCGATCCGTGCAGGGCATCCGGTGGTGGTGCGGCGCGCCATCGCCGAGCCGGACTATGTGGCGGTCGGGGTGCGTGGGCGTTTGCGTGAGCAGCGTTTTGCCGCCCAGATGCCTGCGGCAGCGGTGCAGCGGCGGGTGGCGCCGCAAGCTTTGCGAGAGGTGCTCTCATCACGGGATTTACCGGCGCTGCGGGCCCTCGATCAACTGCGCCCGATGCTGGCGCAGCAAGACTGGGGCGTCAGCGGCAGTGCCGGGTTTGAATTGGCCAGTGGCATTGAAGCGCTGCATGCCCAAAGTGACCTGGATTTGATTCTGTGCACGCCCAAGCCCCTGGACCGTGGCGAGGCGCGAGCGCTGTTGGCGATCCTGGACACCGCGCCCTGCGCCGTCGACCTGCAACTGCAAACTCCTTTCGGCGCCGTCGCCTTGCGCGAATGGGCCGGCTCCTCACGCCGTGTGTTGCTCAAGACCATCAGCGGAGCGCACCTTGTGCTCGACCCTTGGCAGGCCGTGGCATGAGCAGCCTTCTGGTGTTTCCGGGGCAGGGCGCCCAACGCAGCGGCATGCTCCAAGCGTTGCCCGCCGACATTGTGCAAGAGGCCAGTGATGCACTGGGTGAAGACGTTCGTCTGCTCGACTCGGCGCAGGCGCTGGAGTCGACGCGGGCTGTGCAGCTGTGCCTGCTGATCGCCGGCGTGGCCCATGCCCGGCAATTGGCGTGCACGCCGGATTACGTGGCGGGCCTGTCCATTGGCGCCTACCCAGCCGCGGTGATCGCCGGCTCCCTGGGTTTTGCTGATGCGATAAAACTGGTCAGCCTGCGTGGCGAATTGATGCAGCAGGCTTATCCACAAGGCTACGGCATGACCGCGCTGATCGGCCCTGACCTGTCCAGTGTCGAAGCCCTGCTGGCGGATATCCACAGCCCGCAAACGCCGGTGTACCTGGCCAATATCAATGCCGATAACCAGACCGTCATCGCCGGCAGCAACGAAGCGATGAAGCGGGTTGCCGAGCGCATCAAAGGCAACGGCGTCGCCAAGCGCCTGGCTGTCAGCGTGCCGTCCCATTGCCCATTGCTGGAGCAACCCGCCCAGGCTCTGTTCCAAGCCTTCGTCCCGCTCAAGGCGCCGCGCATCACTTACCTGAGCAGCACCCGCGCGCGGCCTATCCACAACCCCGAACACCTGCGTGACGACCTGGCCTTCAATATGTGCCGCGTCGTCGATTGGCGCGGCACGGTGCAAAGCGCCTACGAGCGCGGTGTGCGCCTGCAAATCGAGCTGCCTCCGGGCGCGGTGCTCACCGGTCTATCACGCCGGGTGTTTGAACAAGGCACGGTGATCGCCTGCGAAGGCGCCCGCCTGGATACCTTGCAGGCCCTGCTGCAAGAGGAGGAACGCCGCCACCGATAACGCAGTACCCAAGGCTTTCGAAGCACAAAAACAACAATTTCGAACGAGCACTTTGAGGACAACAACCATGATTATCTACGGTGTGGCTTTTTTGGCGTTCTGCACGTTGGCAGGGCTGTTTGTGGGTGAACTGCTGGGCAAGCTGCTGGGTATCCCGGCCAACGTCGGCGGCGTGGGTATCGCCATGCTGCTGTTGATCGGCCTGGGCAGCTACCTGAGCAAACGCGGCCTGTTTACCGGTAAATCAGAGCAAGGCGTGAGTTTCTGGGCGGCGGTGTATATCCCGATTGTGGTGGCGATGGCTGCCCAGCAAAACGTGTATGGCGCCATCAGCGGTGGGCCGATGGCGATTCTGGCCGGGACCCTCGCCGTGGTGCTTGGCTTTGCCCTGGTGCCCGTGCTGGTGCGTATCGGTAACCGCGAGCCGGTTGCGCCTGTTCCCACCAAAGAAGCCGGGTGATCGCCATGTACGAATCGATGATGAAAGTGATCACCGGCTACGGCTTGATCAGTGGTTTTGCCGTGATCGGCCTGACCATGTGGGTGTCCTATTGGATCTCCGATACCTTCACCAAGGGCCGCCTGCATGGTTCGGCCATTGCCATTCTGCTGGGGTTGGCGCTGTCGTATGTGGGCGGTGCGTTTACCGGTGGTTCCAAGGGGGTGGTGGACATTCCGCTGTTGTCGGGCATCGGCCTGCTCGGTGGTGCGATGCTGCGGGACTTTGCCATTGTCGCCACGGCGTTTGGCGTGAGTGTCGATGAGCTCAAACGCGCCGGCTTCGTGGGTGTGCTGGCGCTGTTTGTCGGCGTGGGCTCGTCGTTCGTTGCCGGGGTAGGGGTGGCGATGGCGTTCGGGTACACCGATGCGGTGAGCCTCACCACCATCGGCGCCGGGGCCGTGACCTATATCGTCGGCCCGGTGACCGGCGCGGCGATTGGGGCCAGCTCCGAGGTGATGGCGCTGTCCATTGCCGCGGGGTTGATCAAGGCCATTCTGGTGATGGTGATGACGCCGTTCGTGGCGCCGCTGATCGGGCTGAACAATCCACGCAGCGCGGTGATCTTCGGTGGCTTGATGGGCACCTCCAGCGGCGTGGCGGGCGGCTTGGCGGCGACTGATCCGAAGCTGGTGCCTTATGGGTGTTTGACGGCGGCGTTCTATACGGCGCTGGGGTGCTTGCTGGGGCCGTCGTTGTTGTTTTTGCTGATGCGTGGGTTGGTGGGCTGACAGGTCGGGCCTCATCGCAGCATAGGTATCTACACAACTTTGTGGGTTGCAACAGCAGACGGTAACCACGATGCGAAGCGAGCCGCTCTTGATCTTGATCTGCTCTTGATCTTAGGCGCCCCGTCAAACCACGCTGGCCGGAATTCGACAGGGATTTGGGGGGTAAACCGGCAAGGATGCCGGTTTAGCCGCCCCGCGCCATGGATGGCGCGTGGCGGCGGCCCCCCAAATCACTGGCGGATTACGGGCACACCGAGCCCAAGCGAGGTGCCGAGTGGTGGGGCAAGAGCGTTTTGCTTACTTTTGCGCTTTTCAAAAGTGAGCCGCCGTCAGGGCGGAACCCTAGGTGGCCGTTACCTAAATAACGGATATGTACCCGGTCCAACTGTGTTGACTGTTAGGCCGTCTTCGCAGGCAAGCCAGCTCCCACAGTGGATCGTAGGGTGTCTGGTAGATTGGCGTCGGCTGTCTAATCGTCACGGGAGCAAGCTCCCTCGCCACAGATTTAGCGTCGTGCCGAAGTTGTGCGATGGCGGTCTCAAACCTGGCGATTGGCATACATCCGACACTCCGCCAACAACGCCAGCAAGTTCGGATCGCGCTCTTTGGCTTTCAAAAACACCACACCGATCTGCTGCTGTAACCGATACCTGGGCTGCAGCGGTATCAGCTTCACGCGGTTCTCATACACCGCCGCGATCCGCCCTGGCAGCAGGGCATAACCCACCCCTGAACTGACCATGCTCAGCAAGGTGAAGATATCGTTCACCTGCATCGCCACCTTCGGTTCGAACCCTGCCTGACGGAACACTCGGTTGCCGTCCTGATGCGTGGCGAAGCCCTGGGTGAGGGTGATGAAGGTGGCATCGCGCACGTCGGCCAGGTCGATTTCCTGATGGCGGTCCAGGGGCGAATCGGCCGGGGTGGCGAGGAAGATGTCATCGTTGAACAGCGCGATCTGCTCACAGTCGGGGTCGTGGGCGTGTTCGTCGAGGGAGATGAGGATCGCGTCCACTTCCATGTTCTTGAGCTTGTAGAGCAGGTCGAAGTTGGAGCCCAGGATCAGGTCGATATTGAGTTCGCTGCGCCGGATTTTCAGGCCCATGATCAGTTGCGGCACGGTCTTGACCGTCAGCGAATACAGCGAGCCGAGCTTGAAACGTTCGGCCGAGAAACCAGCGGCTTCGCGGGTCAGGCGCACGCTGTCGACCACATCGGCCACCAGTTTCTGCGCACGCTCTTCGAGCACGTAGGCGCTTTCCAGCGGGGTAAGGTTGCGCCCCTCGTGTTTGAACAGCGGGCAGCGCAGGGCACTTTCCAGGGAGTGGATGGCGCGGTGCACACTGACATTGCTGGTTTGCAGCTCGGCGGCGGCGCGGGCCAGGTTGCCGGTGCGCATGAACGCCAGGAAGATCTCCAGCTTCTTGAGGGTGAATTCTTCGTCGATCAGCATGGCCTTCGGCTCTCGTTCGATTGCGCTCGATTGTGCCCGTAAACGTCGCCGTCGTCGCCGGAACGTCACGTGCCGCTTGCACTCTGATGCGCAAGGCTGGACGCTTGTCCGCCTGTTCTTGAGGGTTACGGGAGGTCAGTGACAGATGTACCACGGGGAACGATTCAACGCCTGGAGCCATTTGCTCGGTGCAGTCGCGGCCTGTATGGGCGCCGTGTGGATGTTGGTGGTGGCGAGCCTGGACGGCAGCCCCTGGAAGATCGTCAGCGTGGCGATTTATGGCTTTACCCTGATGGTGCTGTACAGCGCGTCAACGGTGTACCACAGCGTGCGGGGCCGGCGAAAAGCGATCATGCAGAAGGTCGATCACTTTTCCATTTACCTGTTGATAGCCGGCAGCTATACACCCTTCTGCCTGGTGACCCTGCGCGGGCCGTGGGGCTGGACGCTGTTCGGGATTGTCTGGGGGCTGGCGGTGATCGGCATCCTGCAGGAGATCAAGCCGCGCTCGGAGGCGCGGATTCTGTCCATCGTGATCTACGCCGTGATGGGCTGGATCGTCCTGGTGGCGGTCAAGCCGCTGATGGCAGCGCTGGGCACGGCCGGTTTTATCTGGTTGGCGTCCGGTGGGGTGCTGTACACCGTAGGCATTATCTTTTTTGCCCTGGAGGATCGCTTGCGCCATTCCCATGGCATCTGGCATCTGTTTGTGATCGGCGGCAGCCTGCTGCATTTCGTGGCGATCATGCATTACGTGCTTTGAGCGCTGGCAGCTCCAGCAACTCGCGGGCCCGGCTGCCAAATATTTGCAGCAAGTGAGTGAACATATGCGGTGGTGGCGCACCGGCGCGGGTCAGGGCGTAGAGGGTGATGGGCAGCGGCGGGGTGAACGGGCGGATACAGGTGGTGGCCGTTGAGGCGCCGAGGGCCGTAAAAGGGTCGATCACGGCAAGGCCGGCACCGGATTCCACCATGGCGCGGGCCAAGGAGTAGGTCTGTACCGAGATCGTTACCCGAGGCGCGGGCTCGACATTCTCCAGGTAACCGGCGAGCTTTGCCGCCAACGGATCGGCGCTGGACAGGCCAATCAACGGCGCATCGGCCAAGTCCGCCAAGGGCAACGGCCGGTTCAACTCGGTTTCGGGCCAGAACCCCTTGGACGCCAGCGCGACCAACGCGCCGTTCGCCAGCACTTGGGAGGTCAACCCTGGATGGCCGGAGAAATTGAGGGTCAGTGCCAGGTCGATTTCGCGTACCAATAGCTTTTGCACCAGTTCACTGCTGTGGTCGCTGGACAGCTCGCAGGCCATGTTCGGATAATCGCGTGTCCATTCCAGAACCGCCGGTGGCAGCAGTGAAAGTGCCAGGGCCGGGATCGCACCAATGCGTATGCTTTGCCCAGGTTCGCGGCGCAAGCTTCTGGCCAGGCGCCTTACGCCTTGCAAGCTCTCGGTGACTTTCTCGACCTCGCCTTCGAGCGCCAGGGCTTCCGGCGTGGGTTGTAATTTGCCGCGCACGCGCAAAAACAAGGGAAATCCCAGCTGCATTTCTGCGTGTTGCAGCACTTTGGTCACGGCCGGTTGCGACACGTGCAGCAACTGCGCGGCGCCGCTGACGGAGCCGGTCTGTCGGACCGCCTGGAAGATTTCGATATGACGTAGACGCATAAAGCCATAACCTTGATTTATAAACGTCTTACTTTTATTCATTGTTCAAGCGTTGTCACTCACCCTTAGTCTCGATTTAGTTTCGTGACGTGTGAGGTGACACTGTGGCAAAGCAGGTTTGTATCATCGGTGGGGGCGTCATTGGCCTGACGAGTGCGTACGCGCTGGTGCGTGCGGGAATGGACGTCACGCTGATCGAGGGGCAGAAAACCCTGGGGAGCGCCACCAGCTTCGCCAACGGGGGCCAACTTTCCTATCGGTATGTCACGCCACTGGCGGATGCTGGCATGCCACTCAAGGCGCTCGGTTGGCTACTGCGGGGCGAGTCGCCGGTTAAACTCAGGCCTCGCATGGACCCGCTGCAGTGGCGCTGGCTGACGTCTTTCCTGGGCGCCTGCCGCTCCTCGGTCAACCACACCAACTCTCAACACCTCCTGCGCTTGGCGGCCCTGAGTCAGCAGACGCTGGAAAGCTGGCGTCATGAGGATAAGCTCGAAGGGTTCAACTGGCAGCGTAACGGCAAGCTGCTGACCTTTCGCTCCTCCGAGAGTTTTGCCCAGGCCCGCCGTAAATTGAGCGACCCTTTACAGCAACAAGTATTGTCGGCTGAGGACTGTCGGCGGTTGGAGCCCTCATTGAGCCCGGGCACGTTCATCGGTGGCATTTACAACCCTACCGAAGAAGCGGCTGATTGCCACGGGTTTTGCCAGCGCCTGACCGATCATCTCCAAGCCTCCGGACGATGCCGATTCATGCTCGGGCGCAAGGTATTGAAGATCCACGAGGCCTTTGGTTCGGTGGTAGCCCTTGAGTTGCAGGATGAGGTGTTGCCGGTGGATAACCTGGTACTGGCCGCCGGACATAACAGCCAAAGCCTGTGCTTGCCGGCCCTGCATTTGCCGTTGTATCCGCTCAAAGGCTATAGCCTTACCGTGCCGATCGAAGACCAGCATACGGCGTTGAACATCAATGTTACCGACTATGACCGCCGTACCGTCTATGCCCGTATCGGTGAGCAATTGCGCATCGCGGCAATGGTCGACATCGTCGGGTTCAACAGTGCTCCGGCGCCCAAGCGTCTGGCGGTCATAAAACGCCTGGCCCGCCAGACTTTTCCTATGGCCGGGAACTATGATGCCGCTATTGAATGGGCGGGTATGCGGCCGGCTACGCCCACGGGCCTACCGCTGATTGGCGCCACGGCCTATCGCAATCTTTGGCTCAACCTTGGCCATGGTGCCCTGGGGTTCACCCTCGCGTGTGGCAGTGGGCAAGTATTGGCCGAAATGATTGACGCACAGTCAACGTCTATTGATACGCGGGCGTTTCTTCCCAAAGTGGCATGACCTGTATGCCCAAATTCAAGCCTATAACCTTCGGTTATGGGCTGCCTTTCTTTATTCATTTCCGGCTGTCTGCCAGATGCCCCTACGCTGAGTCCTCTTAATCAACAGCTGGGGGCTGGGATGGCCAGGCAGGTTTGCATCATTGGCGGCGGTGTCATCGGCTTGGCGAGTGCTTATGCGCTGGTACGAGCCGGCCATGAAGTGACGGTAATCGATGCGCGCGACACTCTGGGCAGCGAGACCAGCTTCGCCAATGGCGGGCAGTTGTCCTATCGGTATGTCGCACCGCTGGCTGATTCCGGTGTGCCGCTGCAGGCGATAGGCTGGCTGTTGCGCGGCGACTCGCCCTTGAAGCTGCGTCCTCGTCTCGACCCACAGCAGTGGCGCTGGATGGCGGCTTTTATCGGCGCGTGCCGGGGGGCGGTCAACAGGCGTAACGGTGCCCATCTTCTGCGGCTGGCCACACTAAGCCAGAGCACGTTGCAGCAGTGGCGCGAGGATGATCGCCTGGACGGCTTCGACTGGCGGCGTAACGGCAAGCTGGTGATGTTCCGTAGCGCCAGCACGTTCGAACATGCCCGCAGCAAGGTGACAAGTTTCCTGCAACAACAGGTGCTGTCGCCCATTGAGTGCGCTCGCCTGGAGCCTGCATTGGCGGACGGTGGCTTTGTCGGCGGCATCTACACGCCGAACGAGGAGGTGGGGGATTGTCACGCGTTTTGCCAGCAACTGGCGGCTCGTCTTCAGGCGTCGGGGCGGTGCAGGTTCATGCTGGGGCGCAAGGTCACGGGGTTGCGCCACGCTGGCGGTGCGGTAGAGGCCATCGAGTTGGGTGACGAGGTGATGCCGGTCGAGCAGTTGGTGCTCGCGGCGGGTTATCGCAGTGCTGAGTTGGCACTGCCGGGGTTATCGGTGCCCGTGTATCCGCTCAAGGGCTACAGCCTGAGCGTACCGATTGGGGCGCAACACAAGGCGCCGAACGTAAGCATCACCGACTACGATCGCAAGATCGTCTACGCGCGCCTCGGTGAGCAACTTCGGGTCGCGGCCATGGTGGATATCGTGGGGTTCGATAGCGGCCTTGAACCTTCTCGACTGGCGCTGATTAAACGCCACGCCGTAGAGACATTTCCTCTGGCAGGTGACTACCAGCACGCGCTCGAATGGGCTGGCATGCGCCCGGCCACGCCCACGGGCGTGCCGCTGATTGGTGCCAGTCGCTATCGCAACCTGTGGCTGAACCTGGGTCACGGTGCCCTTGGCTTTACCTTGGCCTGCGGCAGCGGCCAACTGCTGGCCGAGTTGATTGACCAGCGCACCCCTTCCATTGATATGCAGGGCCTGACGCCCCGCGCCGCTTGAGGATACAGCCATGACCATTACCCGAATCAATAGTAACGAGCGACTCAGTGGTGCCGTGATGTTCAAGGACCTGGTGTTCCTTTCGGGCCAGGTGCCGGGCGACGGCTTGGACGTGGCTACCCAGACCCGCGAAGTGCTTGCCAGGATCGACACGCTGTTGGCCGAGGCGGGCAGCGATAAGGACCACTTACTCAACGCCATGATTTACCTGAAGGACATCGGTACCGGTTTTGCACCGATGAATGAAGTCTGGTCCGCATGGCTCACGCCAGGCATGGCGCCCACGCGCACTACCTTGCAAGCAGAGCTGGCGCGGCCGAGTGTGCTGGTGGAAATCAGCGTGATTGCAGTACGTAAATAACCTCAAAGACCAACGGAGAATAACAATGAAAACAATCCTGTTGACCGGCTGCGCGCTGGGGCTTTTGTTGAGCGCACAGGCCCATGCAACCGAAGCGCCGCTGGAGGGCACTTTGAGCAAGATCGCCAGCGCCAAGTCCATCACATTGGGCTATCGCGATGCGTCGGTGCCGTTTTCCTACGTGGGGGATAACAGTGGTCAACCGATGGGTTACTCGGTGGACCTGGCAAACAAGATTGTCGAGCGTATCCAGCAGAAAACCGCAGTGGGCGACCTCAAGGTGAAGTACAACCTGGTGACGTCCCAAACCCGGATCCCGCTGGTGCAGAACGGCACTGTCGATTTGGAATGCGGCTCCACCGGCGTAACGGCTGAACGGCAGAAGCAGGTGGCGTTCTCCTACGGGTTTATCTACGTCAAGGGCCAGTTGCTGACGGCCAAGGACAGCGGGATCAAAGGCTTCGCCGACCTTGCGGGCAAGAATGTGGTGACCACCGCCGGCACCACCAATGAGCGCTTCCTCAAAAGTTATAACGCTGAACACAAAGCCAATATGTTCGTGATCAGTGCCAAGGACCATGGCGAAGCGTTCAAGATGCTCGAGACTGGCCGGGCCGTAGCGTTCTATATGGACGACGCGTTGCTCTACGGCGAGCGCGCCAAGGCCAGGGACCCGCATCATTGGGTGGTGGTAGGCAAGGAACAGTCACGGGAGATCTACAGCTGCATGGTGCGCAAGGATGACCCGCAGTTTCTCGCGGTGGTCAACGAAACCCTGGGGGATCTGTACCGCTCGGGGGAAATCAACGGGATTTACCAGCGCTGGTTCGAGCAGCCGATTCCGCCCAAGGGCTTGAACCTGGAGTTCCCGATGACCCGCGAGTTGAAGGCGATCATCGCCAAGCCGGTGAGTGACCCGGTGGAGTAAGCCCGGGGTAACCCGATAAAACTGTGTGTGGCTTGCCTGCGGTAGCGGTGGTTCAGGCAGTTAATCTGCAACTGAAAGACCGCTATCGCAGCATAGGTATCTACACAACTTCGAGGCGACGCTGGACCTGTGGCGAGGGAGCTTGCTCCCGTGACGGCCTGACATCCGACGCTGATCTAACTGACGCACCGCGATCAAAATGTGGGAGCTGGCTTGCCTGCGAAGACGGCCTGGCAGCCAACTAGGATGTTGGATCGGAGCGCGTACATATCCGTTATTTAGGTAACGGCCACTTAGTGTTCAGCGGCGGCTCACTTTGCAAAAGCGGCAAAGTAAGCAAAACGCTCTTGCCCCAACTATCTCCACGCCGGTGCAAAAGCTACCAGTTTGGATACATCCATAAGCAAGGATATTTTATAGCCTTCCCGAATGCGAGCGCATTGCGGTGCATCGCGCTGATTGATGGCGGCCGTTCACGGGATCTCTAAACGGCCTATTGTTCTGCGTTTAAAGTTTCTGCTGATAGCTAAGCGACTTCGACATCCGTATCTGCCGCGTTCAATAGCATTTCCAATGCTTCGTAACCCTCATCGCGCCGCATCAGAAAGCCAACGATATCTTCCGCGTTGAAAGTGAATGGCTCGGTAATCAAGACTGTTCTGAAGAACGTGTTGGCGAAGACGATGCCTCCCTGGTTTAGAAATCTTTGTTCGTTCTCGCCGGCGAGTTGCTCAAAGAAAACCGACAACAGTGCAGTGGCGAGCGGGCGCATATCGATTGACGAGGACGATAGCTCCCAGTGCCAGCGCCCCTTGGTTGGGCAGAACGTTGGAGCGTCATCGTTGAGCATGTAGTTCCAGTTATCGCTTTCCCACATCCACTGCGGCGCGAGCAATAGTTGGGGGGCTGCATCTTCTCGATAAACCATCACCTCGTGAGTGCGGCCATTGCCCCAGATCGTCACTGGGCGCTTGCGCAGGAAGTTCAGCGCACGCTGGCGTAATTTGAAGGCGGCCAGTTGGGCGTTGATGCCTTTTTGTACCTTTGCCGGTGTCATCCCTTCGGCAGCACTCATTAAGGCCATTCCGATATCGATGTTCAGTTGGTGTAATGGCTGCAGATTCAGGTATAGCCGACCAGCCAAAGGCTCAGGAAGTTTGTCGATGCATCCGCTTTCAAGAATGAGCGGGACGATCCGTACTCCAGGCTCGTCGGCAATCTTGGTCAGCATCTGCAGCTCGCGATAGAGGCCTGAGCCCTCTTGGTGAGCGGCCCTTACATAATCCTGATCGCATAGGCAGAGGATCAGTATCGGACGTTTGGTCAGCGCCTGGGCAATAACGCCGTCGATCGATTCGCCATAGGCAATGCTGTCTCGATCCCAAAATACGTCGTGGTTCCAGTCCAAACTGCTGACGATGCGCTGACGTACCCATTCCTTGTTTTTTAATCCATTGCCCCATGCGTAGGAGATGAAGATCGAGCCGCGGTTTTCGACTTCTGTCATTTTTTACTCTTTGGGATGTATTGAGGGGGGCAGCAACCAGGCCACCTTGCTGGATTGACGGCAGTGGAACGAGCATCAATGAAGGGAAACCAATCCACCCACTTAGTCTCTGCACGTTTGAAATTTCCTGATCTCGTCATGAAAAATAAAACGGCCACCGCCTCTCTGGAGTAGTGCTCCAGCAGAGAGTCGGAGATCCGCTCTTGAAATTTGCGCTGCTCCTTGATGTCCTGATATCTGTCTCGCAGATAACAACCCCGATAACCCAGCACGTGTCGCCCGATTTCTTCGACTTCATCATCATCGATGAGGGCCACCACGCGCCTGCAGATACGTGGCGAAAGAGAACCGCCGGCTAGTGACCCGCTTCGACAAGCTCGCGAAAAGCTATGCAGCCATGGTCTCACTGGCCCGTTCCATGCGGTGTTTGCGACATCTCTCTTCGTACAGAGCCTAAGGTACAAAGCTCAGGGCGTCCTCGGAAGGAGACATCTTGGAAGCTCGGGATCTCTACTTCAGCAGTGCACAAGATCTGGCATATGCCAGCGGGGAAGCCATGAGGGCTTGAGGCTACGCTAGGCAATCAACCTAGGCGTTCTTGAAAAGCGGCTTCCACTCAATCGTTTTGCCACCCCACTGAACAGGGCCACTGCCCCACAGTAATGGAAGGCTGGCTTTTGGCACAGAGTGGCCGAATGCGTGAGTCAGCCCCAGACCATGCATACCCAGGGCACAGTTATCCAGCTTCTCGTCAGGCCACATGTCCCAGTCCTTCAGGGTCTTCATTTGAGTGAGATAATTGACCCATAATTGACGACCTAGCGAATTGCAGAACAAGCGAGCATTTTCGCACTGATCAGGTGTAAGCGCGGAAGACAAGCTGCTGATCAGGAATGGATTAATGTCGCCGGCCATGGGCCCGTTCGCACGCAGCCCGTCAATCGGGAACGCCGGGTCACCGATTTTCGTCAGCAGTGTCGGCGATGCCAACTCCAATGGGCTAGCACTGAATATGGAGATATTGTTGAGGCCTTCGTCCTGCAGGTAGCGCCTTACCATGGCTTCGCCATAGTCAGTACTCATGCCGAAGACCAGAGTAAGCGACACCCCCTTCAGAAGGCTAGGATCGTCGAGTGGCTTGGTCTTTTCTCGACCAGCCCGCCGGCCAAGGAGACTGTCAAACACACCGATGAGCTCAGTACCACTCCACAGCCCGTCCTCAACCACCACTACATTGCCATTCGGAAATTTCGCAATGGCATCGGCAGGTGAATCAAGTAGCTCTAGATCTGGACGCCTCTTATTCAACAGATTCGCCAGGATGTCTCCGCTTTTGACCGCGCCGCGACGATCCTTGTTAAATGCAGCGATCTCAGCGTCCATCACTGGGGAGTTCATGAAAATCTCACCCAATTCTGGCGCGGTCATCAATGCCACCCTCGCCAGGATCGCGTCAGCCAACCAAGAGAGCTTTCCTAGACGACCGAACTGACCTTTCCACGCGGTTAGCGCATTGATGTCGATCAGCGAGTGAGTCCAGTTGGAAATGATGCTGAGCGCTGCGGCATCAATCGACAAACCACAATTGGCAATGATCTTTGCCAACTGTGGTTTAGCTTGCCCACCGGCAGGAAAAACCTTCGCGAGTTCCTGCGCATTGTAAAGCTGGAATTCTGCCTGCTGGGTTTTGAGAAACCCCTTGAGCCTCAACTCCCTTTCGATGTCATGCGTAGCGCAGATCAGGTAGCCCTGCCGTGCTCCAGCAGGCATCTGGTCTTGCAACACCTTCATGATTTCGTAGTGGAAGTGCTGAGGGTTAACCTCAAGATTGAGATCCACCTCGATGCGACGAATGAAGCGGCTTATGGCCTGAGGATGACCATACCTGCGGATAACTTCTGAGATCTGATTAGCTTGTCGGGCTTCAGAAATAATCAACAATGGCCGCATGAATCATTCAGTCCGCTTGCTCTTGGAAAATTTCGAGCAGCAAACCTGCAGGAACGCGAATGTCTTTGAGGTCAGCGAGGGACATCTTATCAATCGCCCGGTGCATTACCGCGCGCAGTTCCTCAAGATCGTTCGACTCAGCTCCTGGTACCGCCGTAGGCGCTTCAGGCTGGCGAGCAGTCTTTGGTGCGGGCACTGCGGCTGGTTTGGCGACCGACCGAGCAGGCTTGGGACGAATATCGTTGGCGATAACAACCGCCCGAGCAGTTCCCAGGCCAGCCCTTTCAAGCTCCTCCTGTAGCCGCGCTATCACCAACTCAGTGCGCTTGATCTCCCAAGTTCGTAGGAAGTTGGCCGTGGAGCGATGTGCTCGCAGAGCAGCGATCCACTTCGAATAGAAGTTGGGATGATCGAGCGCCTCGTACAGCGCCGCTTGAAGTGGAATATCCTTCTGCTCATTAGCAAAAACCTGGGCGAGGTCGTAAAACTCATCCGAGGTCATCTTTCTGAGCAGTGTAAAATCGGCACCAAACGGCTTAGCAGACGTCGTGACGTAAGTCACACCAGCCGAGTCAACGCCAACCAGGCAATCTATCGTCGGGTTCGAGAAGCTTTCCCAGAGCTTCGCGCCTGCAGCAGGCACAAATTCGGGGTTGAATGTGATAGGGCCCTGACCAGGACCGGAAACCAAGTACAGGGAATCGGAGGGTAGCGCCTCAACGAAAGACAGCAGCTCTCGAAGCTCGTTATCCACGAGGCTCCGAAGATTGCCGATAAACTTGATGGATTTTGGCGAAATCGCACGCCTGATGCACTGGCCCAGTTGAGCTCCTAAGATGCTAGGGCCCTTTTTCTGGACATGTTCATTCAGGAGCGTTTGAATTTTGGCGATTTCATTGCCAGTCAAGCGAGGGTTCATATGCAAATCATGTCCTGACGGATGTTCATCTCAAGCCGAAGGCTCGAGATGAACCATAAATATTCGTCGGATAGTAATCAGCATGCCGAAGTCCGTTTCTTCGACAAGGAAGGTCAGAAATCCCTCACGTGCCCTACTGACAAAATGTGCCAGATCTGCTTCCAACAGATTACAGAGCGTTGCCCCTTTGCGGTCACTCTTGGTCGAGGCTGTTGCGCCAAGAGAAGGAACCGTTGCAGCTCACGGTAGCCAATGTCCAAAGAAGGGTTGCTACCCCTCATGCTGACTGCGCCGAATGTGCATCTCCTAGGACTGGATGCCGACATTCGTTGGATAAACACATTCTGGAGGCCTAGCCCGGGCTTTGTCAAATATATGTGTGTGGTCTCATAGCGGCTTTGCGGTTCGCTGAGATCGTCAGAAAGCACTCCAAGCCAACGTTCGGCTTTCGAAACCGGAGTCTCGCTCAGAGCGCATTTTCAGGGCTGAATGCGGCAAAATCGCGAAAAATACCAATCTGCTGCAGGTCCACAATTCTAACCGAAGCGCGGTGGAGCAGGAATCCATCAGCCCTCCCACATGAGCCCCGATGCGACGAACGGCCCCTAGGGAAAGGCCAGCTTTCATCTTTAGCACTGTCGGTGCGGCAAGAAAGCGGATAGCTGAGCCAAGTGGGCGAGCTCTCCGCAGCGACTCATTTGGAAAAGAGGTTTTCTACCATGACGCCGGAGGCACACCATCGCCTTTGGTGTCGGGGTCAGGAAAGTGAGTTGGCCGGACGGTTATCACTGTATCAACTATCCACAGACAGCATTGATCGTTCCGGTCAGTGGCAGTGGCCCAATGAACATTTGTACATTTCTGGACAGGTTGAGAGTGGCCGCATGAAAAGGCCGGTGTCATGCCAGCTAGGACAGGAGCAGCGCAGGCCGCGAAAGCCATGATTGTTCGCGCTGATGCCGAATTGACCTATATGCAGGAGCCAGGCTGACCCACCACCAGAAGTGTATAACCCGGGACAGGTGATGGTTCGGGAACTATCAGACTGGTCTGGCCTCTCTCTGCAATCGGGTCAATTCAAAACCGGCGCCCACAGCCATGCAAAAGGAAGTGTCAGATGGGAAAGAAATCTCGGGAAAAACGCGAGCGTAAGGCCGCAAAAGCAACTCTGGATTCGCAACTATGGCCTGAGGATTTCGAGTCTTTGTTCAGGCAAGGCGCGCCTGATCCAGAGAACGGTGGAGAATTTCAGAAACGTATTGAACAGACTCGCCAGGTTTTTTGCGTTACAAACGCACGGATACAGCGCTGGCCCTGTGCGCATCTGATCTGTGGCCTGCCAACGTAGCCAGCCAAGTCAAACATATGTTTGCGTGGGCGGTTCTGCTAAGAACCGAGGAGTCGGTTCTTGAAGCATTGCCTATCGAAACCTATGAAGAATTCGAGAACTTCGCCAAGGCGCTTTATGCGGTTTGGCCGGAGTTTCCAATGCTTGAAAATTTCTCTCCAGAAGCTGACTGGGGTCAGACCAAAGTAAGACTAGATTCTGATTTCGTACCCATTTTCTACGGAAGCTCTATTGAGCAAATTCCGGATTTTGTGGAAGCGTTTCGCATCTCTTATGCGTGCGTCGACAAAGCTCAGATCGACATGGATTTTGTCATCACCCCGACAATGATTCCACACCGATACCGTGCGGGCCACTCTCCCACTCGGGTGCTGACACGCCAGTGCCGGCTACGGCCTTTGCCCCGTACGCGTTCTTCAACTTTACGATGAACCAGTTTGATGCGCGACAGCGCTATGTCGAAGACTTAGTGGGGCCTCCCACATTTGATTGGGTTTACAGGGTGAGGTCAGAAGTCGCCCCACAGTTGCTGGGCGACTGCCAGCGCGACTACAGGCGCTGTCTCGGTACGCAATACACGCGGGCCGAGGCGGGCGGCGTGGAAGCCTGCACTCTGGGCCGTTTCGACTTCGTTGTCAGTCAGCCCACCTTCGGGGCCGATCAAGAACGCCAGGCTGGAGGGCTTGGCGTGGCTGATCATCGGCTCTGCCACCGGGTGCAACACCAGCTTCAAATCCGCCTCGGTTTGCTTGAGCCAGTCTGCCAGCAAGAGCGGTGGGTGTATCACCGGCACCGTCGAACGCCCACATTGTTCACACGCGCTGATTGCCACCTGGCGCCAGTGCAGCAAGCGTTTGTCGGCGCGTTCGTCCTTGAGGCGTACTTCGCAGCGGTCGCTGAAGATCGGTGTGATCGCGTTGACGCCCAGTTCAGTGGCCTTCTGGATCGCCCAATCCATACGCTCGCCCCGGGACAGGCCCTGGCCGAGGTGAATGTGCAGGGGAGATTCGGCCTGGCCGGCAAAGCTTTCCGTGAGTTGCACGGTGACGCGTTTTTTACCGACTTCCAGCAAGGTGCCCCGAAATTCCTGGCCAGAGCCGTCGAACAATTGCACGGCATCGCCTTCAGCCATGCGCAACACACGGCTGATGTAATGCGCCTGGGCTTCGGGCAGTTCGTGGTCACCCAGGCTCAGCGGGGTGTCGGTGAAAAAGCGGGACAGTCTCATGTCTGTTCTCTGAAAAGGTTGTGTATGTAGGAGCGAGGGGGACGCCTAGTTCTTGCTCGCGAAAAATGTACATCCGACGCAGCGGTGCGCCTGGAATGCCTTCGCGAGCAAGCTCGCTCCTACAAGGAATTGGGCAATCAGCCTGGGTCGCGGAAGCCTGGGTGGAAGTCTTTCGGCACCGCCACGCTGACCTTGCTGTTAGTGGCGATATCGATGCCTTCGCTGGCCACCTCGGCCAGAAAGTCGATCTGTTCGGGTGTAATCACATACGGCGGCAGGAAATACACCACGCTGCCCAACGGCCGCAACAACGCACCACGTTCCAACGCGTGCTCGAAAACCTTCAGGCCACGGCGCTCCTGCCACGGGTAGGCAGCCTTGGTGGCTTTGTCCTGCACCATCTCGATGGCCAGCACCATGCCGGTCTGGCGCACTTCCGACACGTGAGGATGGTCCACCAAGTGCGCGGTGGCGGTGGCCATGCGCTGGGCCAGGGCCTTGTTGTTCTCGATGACGTTGTCTTCTTCAAAGATATCCAGCGTTGCCAACGCCGCCGCACAGGCCAGCGGGTTGCCGGTGTAGCTGTGGGAGTGCAGGAAGGCACGCAGTGTGGGGTAATCGTCGTAGAAGGCGCTGTAGACCTCTTCGGTGGTGACCACCGCGGCCAGTGGCAGGTAACCACCGGTGAGGGCCTTGGACAGGCACAGGAAGTCCGGGCGGATGCCGGCTTGTTCGCAGGCGAACATGCTGCCGGTGCGGCCAAAGCCCACGGCGATTTCGTCGTGGATCAAGTGCACGCCATAGCGGTCGCAGGCTTCGCGCAGCAGCTTGAGGTACACCGGGTGGTACATGCGCATGCCGCCGGCGCCTTGGATCAGCGGCTCGACAATCACGGCGGCAACGGTGTCGTGGTGCTCGGCCAGGGTCTGTTCCATGGCCAGAAACATGTTGCGTGAGTGTTCTTCCCAGCTCATGCCTTCGGGGCGCAGGTAGCAGTCCGGGCTTGGCACTTTGATCGTGTCGAGCAGCAGCGCCTTGTAGGTCTCGGTAAACAGCGGCACGTCGCCCACCGACATCGCGGCGATGGTTTCGCCGTGGTAGCTGTTGGTAAGGGTGACGAAGCGCTTTTTGTTCGGCTGACCGCGGTTGAGCCAGTAGTGAAAGCTCATCTTCAGCGCCACTTCGATGCAGGACGAACCGTTGTCGGCGTAGAAGCAGCGGGTCAGCCCTTCGGGCGTCATCGCGACCAGGCGCTCGGACAGCTCGATCACCGGCTGATGGCTGAAACCGGCGAGGATCACGTGCTCCAGTTGATCGACCTGGTCCTTGATGCGCTGGTTGATGCGCGGGTTGGCATGGCCGAATACGTTGACCCACCAGGAACTGACGGCATCGAGGTAGCGCTTGCCTTCGAAGTCTTCCAGCCATACGCCTTCACCGCGTTTGATGGGCACCAGCGGCAGTTGCTGGTGGTCTTTCATCTGGGTGCAGGGATGCCACAGCACCGCGAGGTCGCGTTGCATCCACTGGTTGTTCAAGCCCATCGGTGATCTCCTCGAAGCGGTCCTGCGGCCGGCGCAGGCGAAACAATCGCGCAAGCCTATGCAATGGTGGCTTGGCTCACAAGCGATTGTGGGGAAATTCGCGGTAAATGCAGGACGGTCTGTCACGTTTCTTGGGAATAGTCTTAATCCCTTGTTAATTTATGATGCATAGCCTCTTTATCGTATTTCTCGATATTTCAAAGCAAAATTTTCCGCTTTAATTCGATAGGTAAAGCGCTAGTCTTGGGCACAGTTCTTACGGGATTAAGTACATGCAGCTACGCAATTCGCCGGCCCGCTATGGTTGGGTCAGCATGGTTCTGCACTGGGGCGTAGCCCTGGTGGTGTTCGGTTTATTTGCCTTGGGCTTGTGGATGGTCGGTCTCGATTACTACAGCGCCTGGCGCAAAGATGCGCCCGACTTGCACAAGAGCATTGGCATCACGCTGTTCGCCATCATGCTGCTGCGGATCGTCTGGCGCCTGGTCAGCCCGCCGCCACCACCGCTGACCAGCTATAGCCGCATGACGCGGATCGGTGCCGCATTTGGGCACGCGTTCCTTTATGTTGGGCTGTTTGCCGTGATGATTGCCGGTTACCTGATCTCCACCGCAGACGGTGTCGGTATCCCGGTGTTTGGCCTGTTTGAAATTCCTGCCGTGGTTTCCGGTCTACCGGACCAGGCAGATACCGCAGGTTGGGTGCACCTGTACCTGGCCTGGGTGTTGGTGGTCTTCGCCGGCTTGCACGGCGTGGCGGCACTGAAACACCATTTTATCGATCGTGATGCGACCCTTGCGCGAATGCTGGGACGCAAAGCCTGATGTTCAACCTCGACTCACAAGGAATAGAAAGCATGTTGAAAAAAACACTCGCTGCGCTGGCAATCGGTTCTGCCCTGCTGTCCGCAGGTTCGGCGATGGCCGCTGACTACGTGATCGACAAGGAAGGCCAGCACGCCTTCGTCGATTTCAAAATCAGCCACCTGGGCTACAGCTACATCACCGGTACCTTCAAGGACCTGGATGGTAAGTTCAGCTTTGATGCCGCCAAGCCCGAAGACGCCAAGATTGAAGTCAACGTGCGTACTGCCAGCGTGTTCTCCAACCACGCCGAGCGCGACAAGCACGTCACCAGCAAGGACTTCCTGGATTCGGGCAAATTCCCTGATGCCAAGTTCGTCTCCACCAGCGTCAAGCCAACCGGCAAGAACGCTGATGGCAAGCAGACTGCCGACGTAACTGGCGACCTGACCTTCCACGGCGTGACCAAGCCTGTCGTGGTCAAGGCCACGTTCCTGGGCGAAGGCAAGGACCCATGGGGCGGCTACCGTGCCGGCTTTGAAGGCACCACGTCGATCAGCCGCAAAGATTTCTTCCCGGCTGGCATGGACGTAGGTCCACAGTCCGACGCTGTTGCGCTGTACATCACCTTTGAAGGTGTGAAAGCGAAGTAATGCTTCGTATGTAGGAGCGAGCTTGCTCGCGAAGGCCGCAAGGACACCGCGTTAAACCAGGATGCCCGCGTTATCGTTGACGACCTTCGCGAGCAAGAACTAGGCGTCCCCCTCGCTCCTACAGGCCAAAAAAAACCCGTATCTCGCGATACGGGTTTTTTTTATGCTTCGCGGTTGCGAGTCAGCAACGCTGGTTTCTCACCACGAGGACGGCCTGGCAGTTGGTCCAACTGCTCAGGTGTCGGGAAGCGATCCGCTTTCGACTCCTTGTGGATGATTTTCGGCGCCGGGCCGCCGCGCGGGTTTTGTACCGCAGGCTCGGACGAACGAGGCTGATCGTCACGGGCCGGGCGGCGGTTGTTGCTGCGCGAATCTTCGCGACGAGCCTGGCCGTCACGCGGTGCGCCATTACGTGGGCCGCTGCGCTTGGCGGGCGGGGTACCGGTGGTGCCGCCGCTGCTGTTGCGCGGGGCGTTCTGACGACCGCCCTGTGGCTGGCCGCTACGGGGAGCGCCCGCGCCCTGGGCCGGAGCCCCTGGACGACGACCACGGCCCTGAGCCGGTTTGGCCTGGGGCACGTAGTCGACGCGGTTACCGAAGTTATCGATATCGTCGTCAAGGAACTCGTCCGGGGCACGGTCGGCCGCGGCGCGTGGTGGTTGGCTCGGCTGGCGCTGTTCGCGGGCCGGGGTACCTTCACGGGGCTTCTGCTCACGGGCCGGGCGTTCGCCACGGCTGCTGGTCGCGGACTTTTCCTTGCCCTTGTCCTTGCCTTTGTCGCGACGACCACCGCCACCACCGCCGCCGTTCGGGCCATCGCCTTTGGGGCCGCGTGGGTTGCGTGGGTTACGCACGTCTGGGCGTTCGCGCGCTTCTGGCTTCTCGGCCTCCACGGCGCTGGCATCGAAGCCCATCAGGTCGCCGTCGGCGATTTTCTGCTTGGTCATGCGCTCGATGCTTTTCAGCAGTTTTTCTTCATCCGGAGCGACCAGCGAAATGGCCTCGCCCGACCGACCGGCACGGCCCGTACGGCCGATACGGTGCACATAGTCTTCATCGACGTTTGGCAGCTCGAAGTTGACCACGTGTGGCAACTGGTCGATATCCAGGCCGCGTGCGGCGATATCTGTGGCAACCAGGATGCGCACAGTACCGGCCTTGAAGTCGGCCAGGGCTTTGGTGCGCGCGTTCTGGCTCTTGTTGCCGTGGATGGCGACGGCGGTGAGGCCGTGCTTGTCCAGGTACTCGGCCAGGCGGTTGGCGCCGTGCTTGGTGCGAGTGAACACCAGCACCTGTTCCCAGGCACCGTGGGTGATCAGATGCGCCAGCAGCGAGCGCTTGTGGCTGGCGGCCAGGCGGAACACACGTTGCTCGATACGCTCGACCGTGGTGTTCGGTGGCGTGACTTCGATGCGCTCGGGGTTGTGCAGCAGCTTGCCAGCCAGGGCGGTGATGTCCTGGGAGAACGTTGCCGAAAACAGCAGGTTCTGACGTTTGGCCGGCAGGCGGGCGAGGACCTTTTTCACGTCATGGACAAAGCCCATGTCGAGCATGCGGTCGGCTTCGTCCAGCACGAGGATTTCCACGTGGGACAGATCGACGCTGCCTTGGCCGCACAGGTCGAGCAAACGACCCGGGCAGGCCACCAGCACGTCGACGCCACGGGACATGGCCTGAACCTGTGGGTTCATGCCGACGCCGCCGAAGATGCAGGCGCTGACGAACTTCAAGTCGCGGGCATACAGCTTGAAGCTGTCGTGCACTTGGGCGGCGAGTTCGCGGGTTGGGGTCAGGACCAGTACACGCGGTTGGCGCGGGCCGTGACGTTGGGATTTGTCCGGGTGACCATTGGGAAACAACCGCTCCAGGATCGGGAGGGCGAAACCGCCGGTTTTACCAGTACCTGTCTGAGCCGCGACCATCAGGTCGCGACCTTGCAACACGGCGGGAATGGCCCGCTGTTGCACCGGAGTAGGCTCGGTATAGCCCGCCGCCTCGATGGCGCGGACTAAAGCCTCGGAGAGACCGAGGGAAGCAAAGGACATGAGTAATCCTGTTTTAGTTAGGGCTTGGCCCAAAGGGATAATCTTGCCGGGCGTGAATGGCGCTTAGGGGAGCGCAACCCCGTCCGGTCCTGCTGCGTCTGGCGGGCACTCCACCGGCTCGCGCGGGCCGCAAAGCTGCGCAGTAGCTGGGTTGGGTGCCGTTTTCAAGACCCGAGCGGCCGGGCGTAAGCCTGGCGGAAAGGCCGCAGTATAACAGAGCAATCACTGCGCGCTGCTTTCCTGCTGCTCAACGGCGTGTTCGGGGGCCGGTATGGGGGCCGTTTGCTCGTGCATCCGGCCATATTTGGCGCTCAATGTGGCATAGGCGGGCTCTTGCTTGAAGCGCTTGAGCTCGGCGGCAAAGCGTTGCACCAGCAGGTCCATGCCGGCACCACGGCGTACCGCCAGGAATTGCTGCTGGCGACTGACCACCACCGACGCCTGGCTGACTTTACCTTCCAGGCCCAGCGCCTTGATCACGTGGTGCCCCACGCGCCGGTCAGTCACCACCATATCGACGCGCCCCAGCATGAGTTTGCCAAAATTGGCTTCATGGCTGGGCGCAGGTTCACGCTGGAAGGTGTTGGACCCACTGAACGCGTCGCCATAGAGGTAGCCGGGGGAAACGCCAACCGTCAGGCCACGCAGGTCGTCGAGGGTGGCGGCGGGGTGGGGGCGGTCGTTGGCATAGAACAAGACAAATTCGACTTCCGACAACGGCTCGCTGGGATAGAGCAGCAAGGCGTCGCGCTCCTGGCTGTGGAAAATATCCAGCGCGCCGTCGGCGTGGCCCTGCTCGAGCATCGCCAGGCAGCGCTTCCAGGGCAGGAACTGCCATTGCACCTCCACCCCCAGGCGCTGGAACACGATCACCGTGGTTTCATAATCCAGGCCGGCCATGATGCCGTTGTCTTCGTAGACATAGGGCGCCCAGGGTTCGGTGACAATGCGTAGTTTCTCGCCATGAGCGGCCAGGCTCAGGCAAGAAAACAACGCAGCGGTGAACAGCTTGAAGAGGACGGGCATACCCTGAGGTTACGACGCTCCCCGAATAAAGAGAAGCTCTGGCACGCGCATTGGCGGGCGGTCTTACTTCGCGGGAGTGTTCAGCAGGTGTTCCTGGATCGCGGCGCGGCGCTCACCCAGAATCAAACGCACCACGGGGTTGGCGAACCAGTGTTGCAACTGGTGGGCATCAAGCGGGCGCTTCTGGCGTTCTTCCTGATTTTGTCGGGCCTTGTCCCACCAGACCGGGCCGCACGCCTGGTCGAACTCGTTTTCGTGTTCGTAGCAGCCGTAGAGGATTTCGCGGATGAACTGTTGCTGGTGCTTGGGCAGCAGCAGGGTGATCAGCTTGTACATCAAGCGCTGAAAACGCGGCGGGCGCGGTAGGTGCGAGGAGACCTGGCGCGTATCGGCCAGGGCTTGTGCGCTGGTGGGCGCGCTGGCGTGCTTGGCAATCCACGCCTTGACCTTGGCCCGGAACAGCTGTTTGCGGCTCCAGTAATGATGGATCAGGTCCGGGCACTCGCGCACCTTGACGGTGCGGTAAGCGGCGATCGACAGGCAGAACTCTTCCAGGGTGTACGCGCCCTGGGCATGGGGGAACAGTTCATCCATCAACTCGATGGAGCGGTCGAGGATGTGCGCATCCTGTTGGGTCAGGCCCATGACGCCGGAGTTGAGGGTCATCATGTCATCGTCAGCCACGCCCATGTCCAGCAGGCGCTGGCGCAGGGCGGTGTAAAGGATGCTTTCGTGGTTGTCGCCGTACTTGGTGTAGAAGGCGTTGCACAGCAAGGTGCCGGGCTGTACGCGTTCGAACAGGGCCATGGGCGAATGATGAAAGAAGGTATCGGTGTCGATCAGCAGCGCCACCGGGGATTCTTGCAGCACCTGGCGCAGCACCACGTGTTTGGTACGAAAGTGATAGCCGTGAGGCTCGCTCCAGCGCTTGCGGGTGGCCTCGTCCAATGGGCGCACGCGCACCGGCAACAGGCGATAGGGCTCGGGGTTGTCGCTAAATACCTGAATCTCGATGTTCGCGTCCGGCGTGTCCTGCAGGAATGCCAGTGCGCTGGTGATGCTGAATACGGCTTCCTGATGGTAGGTGTCGGCGCCGAAGACCAGGTAAACCAGTTGTGGGCGGGACGTCGGGGGCACTGTATTCATGGACTGCGGGGTTCCGTGGGTAACGTAAAACGACAAAGGCCCTCGTCAGAACGAGGGCCTTGGTACAACCGGTCAAGCGTTAACGTGGCAGCTTGAGGTTGTTCCAGATGGCAAGGCTGGGTTCAGCCTGGTTCAGGGTATAGAAATGCAACCCTGGCGCACCACCTTGCAACAATTGCTCACACATCTCGGTGATGACCTGCTCGCCGAACGCCTGGATGCTTTTGACGTCATCGCCATAGGCTTCCAGCTGCTTGCGCACCCAGCGTGGGATCTCGGCGCCGCAGGCGTCGGAGAAGCGCGCCAGCTTGCTGTAGTTGGTGATGGGCATGATGCCCGGCACGATGGGGATGTTCACGCCCATCGCCCGTACACGCTCGACGAAATAGAAGTAGCTGTCGGCATTAAAGAAATACTGGGTGATTGCGCTGTCGGCGCCGGCATTGGCCTTGCGCACGAAATTCTGCAAATCGTCTTCGAAATTGCGCGCCTGGGGGTGCATCTCCGGGTAAGCGGCCACTTCGATGTGAAAGTGATCACCACTTTCTTCGCGGATGAAACTCACCAGGTCGTTGGCGTAGCGCAGCTCACCGCTGGCCATGCCCATACCCGATGGCAGGTCGCCACGCAGCGCAACGATGCGCTTGATGCCGGCGGCTTTGTATTGGGTTAGCAGGCTACGCAGGTCGGCCTTGCTGTCGCCCACGCAGGACAAATGCGGAGCGGCGGGAACTTTGACTTCACTTTCCAGCTGCAACACGGTGTTGATCGTGCGATCACGGGTCGAACCGCCAGCGCCGTAGGTGCAGGAGAAGAAGTCAGGGCTGAAGCTGGCCAACTGCTTGGCAGTCGCCATCAGTTTTTCATGCCCAGCATCGGTCTTGGTCGGGAAGAACTCGAAGCTGTAGCGACGGTCTTGGGACATGGGATATCTCCAGCTGCAAGTTGCAAGCTTCAAGCTGCAAGAGGGCGTTGTGCCTGATCTTACTGCTTGAAACTTACATCTCTCAGCTGCTTAAAGAGCAAGGAAGTAGCAAACCCCCAACACAAACGCTTTTACTTGCCGCTTGTAGCTGAAAGCTTGCCGCTGCTGTCAGTACCGATAAGCGTGCGGCTTGAACGGACCTTCAACCGTCACGCCGATGTAGTCGGCCTGGGTCTTGGTCAGTTGAGTCACGACGCCGCCGAAGCCGCGGACCATTTCAAGGGCCACTTCTTCGTCGAGTTTCTTGGGCAGTACTTCCACGGTCAGGCGCTCGGCTTTCTGCGCTGGCGACAGGTCGGCGTACTTCTGTTCGAACAGGAAGATCTGCGCCAGTACCTGGTTGGCGAACGAGCCGTCCATGATGCGGCTTGGGTGGCCAGTGGCGTTGCCCAGGTTCACCAGGCGGCCTTCGGCCAGCAGGATCAGGTAGTCATCGTTCTGTGGGTCGAAATCGCCAGCGCCGGTACGGTGAACCTTGTGTACCTGGGGCTTTACTTCTTCCCATGCCCAGTTCTTGCGCATGAAAGCCGTGTCGATTTCGTTGTCGAAGTGACCGATGTTGCAGACAACGGCGCGCTTTTTCAGGGCCTTGAGCATGTTCGCATCGCACACATTCACGTTACCGGTGGTGGTCACGATCAGGTCGATCTTGCCCAGCAGGGCCTTGTCGATGCTGGCTTCGGTGCCGTCGTTCTGGCCGTTGATGAACGGCGAAACCACTTCGAAACCGTCCATGCACGCTTGCATGGCGCAGATCGGGTCGACTTCGGAGACTTTAACGATCATGCCTTCCTGACGCAGGGACTGGGACGAACCCTTGCCCACGTCACCGTAGCCGATCACCAGGGCTTGCTTGCCCGACAGCAGGTGGTCGGTGCCGCGCTTGATGGCATCGTTGAGGCTGTGACGGCAGCCGTACTTGTTGTCGTTCTTGCTCTTGGTCACCGAGTCGTTGACGTTGATGGCCGGGATTTTCAGCTCGCCCTTGGCCAGCATGTCCAGCAGGCGGTGTACGCCGGTGGTGGTTTCTTCGGTCACGCCGTGGACGCGGTCGAGGATCTGCGGGTACTTCTTGTGCAGCAACTCGGTGAGGTCGCCGCCGTCGTCAAGGATCATGTTGGCATCCCAAGGCGCGCCATCTTTGAGGATGGTTTGCTCCAGGCACCACTCGTACTCTTCTTCGGTCTCGCCTTTCCAGGCGAATACCGGGATACCGGCAGCAGCGATAGCGGCAGCGGCCTGGTCTTGAGTCGAGAAGATATTGCAGGACGACCAACGCACTTCGGCACCCAGGGCAACCAGGGTTTCGATCAGCACGGCAGTCTGGATGGTCATGTGGATGCAGCCGAGAATCTTGGCGCCCTTGAGCGGCTGCTCAGCGGCGTACTTGCGACGCAGACCCATCAGGGCTGGCATTTCGGATTCGGCGATAAAGGTTTCGCGACGGCCCCAGGCAGCGAGGGACATATCGGCGACTTTGTAGTCATTGAAATCAGCAGGCGTCATTACAGCGCTCATAGAGAGCCTCCATTCGTAGGGTGCGAATGGGCGCCGTTGTGCGTTTAGTATCAGGCCAGGGCAACCAGGCCGGACAACGCCCCATCCGAGCCTGACAGGTTGAACCTGCTGCAGCGCCCCTCGGACAGGTGGCGGGAGAACGGTATCAATCGAAGATGACCGTTTTGAAGCGGAGGCGATTATAGCCGTGTAAGCGGCACTTCCCAAGCCTTTCTGTCGGCGGCATGAAGATCGCTCATGGGCCTGATAGCTAATGGCTCATAGAGCTTGGGCCCTGGCTCTGCCATGATGTTGCCCATCATTTGGCAAGACGCTTTGGAGTGATCATGAACTTCCACACCCGCAAATGGGTAAAACCCGAAGACCTCAACCCCAACGGCACCCTGTTCGGCGGCAGCTTGCTGCGCTGGATCGATGAAGAAGCGGCCATCTACGCCATTGTCCAACTCGGCAACCAGCGCGTGGTCACCAAGTACATCTCGGAAATCAACTTTGTCAGCGCCTCGCGCCAGGGCGACATCATCGAACTGGGCATCACCGCCACCGAGTTCGGCCGCACCTCCATCACCCTGACCTGTGAGGTGCGCAACAAGATCACGCGCAAAAGCATCTTGACCGTGGAAAAAATGGTCTTCGTCAACCTGGGCGAAGATGGTTTGCCGGCGCCCCACGGCCGTACCGAAATCAAGTACGTGAAGGACCAGTTCAAGGACGACAGTCTTCCCGAGTAACAACTGCACGACGTGATTTGCGTTACCAAATCATTCCACATGGATCTATCCGAGGCTCTCTCATCACTCAGGCCTACACCCTGTAGAGAGAGCCTCGTGTATGAAAGTCTCCAGTCCTGTTGTAAGCAATCCACCTCCATCGCCTCAAACCAACGACCAGGACGTGAAGACGGCCTTGGTCAAAGGTGTGGGCGAGCGCAACCTGAGTATTTATCGTCACAGTGACGGGCGGGTGGAGGTGGTGCTGTCACCGCCGTCGCCTGCTCACTTGGTACTCAGTGGCGGTGGCGCCAAGGGCATCGCCTTTCCAGGCATGGTGCAGGCGCTTGAAGAGGCCGACAAACTCAAAGGCGTCAAAGTGATTTCCGGCTCTTCTGCCGGCGCCATTTCGGCAGCGCTGCTCGCCAGCGGCATGGATGCCGAGGCCTTTACGCAACTGTCGAATAACCTTGACCTGCCCAGCCTGCTCAATAGCAAAGACCCGGTCACGGCGTGGTTGCAGGAGGCCAGTTCCCAGCTCGGCAAAATCGTCGGAAAAGTGCCAGGGCCGGCGGGTAATATCTCTCAACTGCTGCTGACGTTGCTGCCGCGCCTGCAAACCGATGGGCAGCCGCTGGAAGACTTGATTCGTAATGAATCACGTAAGTCTGTTCTCGCCCATATCGCGGGCATGCCAGCGGCTAACCGCCCGCCCGAAGTCACGGAAATTGCCGACCGGCTAAGCGCTGGCGCAGGGCCGACGTTTCGCGACCTGGAAATCTTGAGCCGGCATATTCCGGCGATCAAGCAACTGAACATCACCGGCACGGGGATGTTCGATGGCCGCCCGCAGTTGGTGGTATTCAATGCCAGCCTGACACCGGATATGGATATCGCCCGCGCTGCGCTTATTTCGGGGGCGTTGCCTGGGCTGTTCAAGAACCCTACCGAACAGGGTCACGGGTTCCAGGCTGCGTCTGAGGTCACGGCGTTTCAGGACGGTGGGTTGCTGCTCAATACCCCGGCGCCAGGAATCATTGAACGCTCGTTCCCGGAAAGTCCCCTGGGCAAGGACGAAGCCCTGATCGTCAAGTTCGAGTCTGACAAACCCTCAGCCCCTCCCAAAAGCGGTGGGTTTTTCAGCTATCTGACCGACACCTTCACCGGCACGCCACACACCGCCGCTGAAAGCTATCAGGACGACCGGCTCAAAACGTATTCGGAGCAAACGGTAACGTTGCCGTTGAACTTCGATAAAGGCGACTATCGCGGCTTGCTCGGTGGCACCGTCAACTTCACCATGACCTCCGAGCAGAAACAGCATTTGCAGGCCCAGGCCCGCCAGGCGGTGTCAGGGCATCTGCAAAAACGTGAGCTGGAGCGAGAGCGCCATGAATTCCCCTCGCTGAACGATGCCGTGATGGCGATGGATGATCAAATGCTCGCCAGCGTGCAGGACGAACTGCAAAAGGACCCGGCCGGCGCCGAGGCGTTGCGTTTTCGCAAAGACGCACAACAGGCGTTAAAGGCGTTGGACAGTGCGATTGCCGAAGCGAATCAATCCGATACGTCGCTGGTGATTACGCCCAAAATAGCCTCGGCGCTGCGCAATCTGGACGCCCTCGCCCGTAGACCCGAGGATATCGAATGGCTGGGCAAGCGCCTGAATGCGCCAGGCCAGCATCATTTCCAGCAACTGCTGCAGGTGGGCGCCAAACGTGGGGTGGGCAATGGCTCTGGCCTGTCCAAGGTGTTGAGCAGCGCCGTCACGGAAATGCGAAAACGCGATATTGGGGTGAAGGCAGAGAATTTTATCCGCGAAGTCATTTATCCCTCGCTATACCGCCCTGGCCAGCCGGCTGCCAACGTCGAGTTATTGCAACGCGCGGTGCGTGATTTGGGCGAGGCGACGACGCCAGCGGAGTTTAACCGTGTGCTTGATGGCATCGTCAAACACTACCGGGCGCGCAATAAACCCTGGAGTAAACCCTTCAGCTCTACCACCGTGGAGCAGGCCAAGGCCTGGCGTATTCCGGTTTAGTTGCGGTGCCACTGAACAGCCATCGTCGCGGCGTGTCGTAGCTACAGGCACCCCTTGGACTCTGGTACATCATGGCCACTCAAGCAGACGGCAAGACCCCCAACCTGTCGCAGGAAGAGCAGCAGGACGTGGATGACAACCAGCCGCCTCGGGCGGCTGTATTACACGAAATTATCCGCACCCAAGGCGATCAGGAGCTGGAACGCAATGTGGCCGCGCTGTGGTGGTCGGCGCTGGCTGCCGGCCTGACCATGGGCCTGTCGCTGATGGGCATGGGCCTGCTCAATTCGCGCCTGCCGGACGGTGAGGAATTCAAGGTCATCGCCAGCTTTGGCTATTGCGCAGGCTTTCTCGCGGTGATTCTTGCCCGTCAGCAATTGTTTACCGAAAACACCCTGACTGCCGTGCTGCCGGTGATGAGCAAGCCGACCCTGGCCAATGCCGCGCGCTTGTTACGGCTGTGGACGGTGGTGCTGGTGGGCAACCTGTGTGGCACCTTGCTGGTGGCCTACGTGATGCTGCACCTGCCGATCTTCGATACCAAAACTGACCTGGCCTTCCTCGAGATCGGTCGCAAGGTCATGGAGAACGACCCCGCGCAGATGTTCGCCAAGGGCATCGTCTCCGGTTGGATGATCGCCACCATGGTCTGGATGATTCCGTCGATGGAGAGCGCCAAGCTGTGGATCATCATCCTGATCACCTACTTCATGGCGCTGGGCGACTTCACCCATATCGTCGTCGGTTCAGCGGAAGTGTCCTACCTGGTGTTTGCCGGCGAGTTGCCGTGGAAGGATTTCTGGCTGGTCTTCGCCGGGCCGACCCTGGCCGGCAACATCATCGGTGGTAGTTTCATCTTTGCGTTGATCAGCCATGCGCAGGTTCGCAGCGAAAACAGCCTGCCAGGTAAAAAGGCTGCGGACCCGAGGCATCCGCAGCAGATCAACAAGGATCAGTGATGTTCAGGCGTGGCCTGGGGTTCGCCCCGGGTCACATGCTTGACCAGCTTGCCGATGCTCAGCCCCTGCAACAGGATCGAAGACAGCACCACGATGTAGGTGATGCTCAGCAACAAGTCACGCTCCGGGCCCAGGGGCAGGGCCAAGGCCAGTGCCACCGAGACGCCGCCGCGCAGGCCACCCCAGGTGAGGATGCGGATTGTGCCGCGTGGCACCGAGCGCCAACGGCGCAGCAACAGGATCGCCGGGGCCACGGTCAGCAGGCGCGAGAGCAGGATCGCTACCGCCAACAGGCTGGCCGCGAACACGTGCAGCCAGTTGAAAGGCAATAGCAGCAGCTCCATGCCGATCAGCGCAAACAGCAAGGCGTTGAGCATGTCATCGAGCAGTTCCCAGAAACCATCCAGGTAGCGACGCGTCATGTCGTTCATCGCCAGCTTGCGTCCCAGGTTGCCGATGATCAGCCCCGCGACCACCATCGCAATCGGTGCGGAAACATGCAGTTCCGAGGCCATGGCCGAGCCGCCGATCACCAGGGCGAGGGTCAGCATGACTTCGATCTGGTGCTGTTCGATGCTCTTGATCATCAGGTACACGAGGTAGCCGATCAGCCCGCCAAACAGCACGCCGCCAATGGCTTCGTGGGCAAACAGCATGGCCGTGGCGCCGACGGTGGGCGTTTCACCCAACTGCGCGATGCCCAGCAGCACGGTAAACACCACCACGGCGGTGCCGTCATTGAACAGCGACTCGCCGACGATGGTGGTTTTCAGCGGTTTGGAGGCATTGGCGGTCCGTAGCACGCCGAGCACCGCAATGGGGTCGGTGGGGGAAATCAGCGCGCCGAACAGCAGGCAGTAAAGGAAACTCACGTGCCAGCCAAAAAGGGCGAAGATGTAGTACGCCAGGCTGCCGATCACCACGGTGGCGATCAACACGCCAAAGGTTGCCAGCAGGCCGATGGGCCAGCGGTAGCTGCGCAAGTCGTTCAAGTTGACGTGCAAGGCGCCGGCGAACAGCAGGAACGACAGCATCCAGTTCATCAGCAAATCGCCGAAGTCGATCTGGCCGATCAACTGCTGGATGCGTTCTTCCAGGCCCGGGTAGCCGAGCACGCTCAGGCCTTGCAGGATCAAGGAGAACAGCAGTGCGGTGACCATCACACCGATGGTCGGCGGCAGGCCGATAAAGCGGAAGTTCACATAGGTGAGCAGGGTGGTGAGGCAGATGAAGGCGGCGACAAGTTCAAGCATCCGGGGTCCTTGGAACGGGGGAATATAGGCGCACGAGGTGCGTCGAATCGGGGTTTAGTATAAACAGGTGCTGTTACATGACGTATCAATTAAGGAGGTTCGGGTGGTAGCGACAGCCCTGGTGCTGGTAGCGGCGCTGTTGCATGCGACGTGGAACACCTTGATCAAGTTCAGTGGCGAGCGCCTTTTGGTCATCGCCTGCATGGACAGTGTGGCGCTGCTGTTCGTGGTAGTGGCGGTGGGGTTCGTGTCCTTGCCGCCGCTGGACATCTGGCCGTGGATCGCGGCCTCGGCGCTGTTTGAACTGCTCTATCGCTATTTGTTGATCCAGGCCTATCGGGTGGGGGACCTGGGCCTGGTGTATCCGTTGATGCGCGGTTTGTCGCCGCTGGTGGTGCTGGTGCTGACCCTGGTGTTTGCTGGCGAAGTGCTGAGCACCCAGCAGATTCTGGGGATCTTGCTGATCCCGTTCGGCATGGTATGCCTGTTGTGGCAGGGCGGCGGCGGTGACCGGTTGCCCTGGTCGATGCTGCCGGTGGTGTTGCTGATCGGCCTGTGCATTGGCTGCTACACCTTTCTGGATGGGCAGGCGCTGCGGCGCTGGTCGCACCCGCTGGATTACCTGGTGTGGCTGACGCTGGTCAGTGCGTGGCCGTTTCCGTTGCTGGCGCTGGTGCGCAAGCGTGCTGCCTTCAACCTGTTCTGGCGCACCCAGTGGCGGTTGGGCTTGAGCGTGGGGCTGTGCGTATTGTTGAGCTACGCTTTGGTACTTTGGGCCATGCAGTTGGGCTCGATTGCCGAAGCTGCTGCGCTGCGGGAAGTCAGTGTGATCCTGGTGGTGCTGTTCGGCATGCGTTACTTGAAAGAACCTTTTGGCCGTCCACGGCTCATAGCCTGTGGGTTGGTGTTGATTGGCATGTTGGTGATGAAACTCTAACCGTCGGATAAAACTAAAAGGAATCGGTGATGACAGTCGCTTTATGGTGTGTGTTGATCGCAATCTTTCTGCCGTACATTTGCACCGGTGTGGCCAAGTTCAGTACCGGCAAGTTCGGGCCACGGGATAACCACGACCCGCGTGCCTTCCTCGATAGCCTGGAAGGCGTCGCCAAGCGTGCGCATAGCGCGCAACTCAACAGTTTTGAAGTGACCCCTGCGTTTGCCGCCGCAGTGATCGTTGCGCACCTGGCCGGCAACGCCGACCTGGTGACGATCAACGTGCTGGCAGTGCTGTTTATCACCAGCCGCCTGCTGTACATCATCTGCTACCTGGCGGACTGGGCGATCTTGCGTTCGCTGGTGTGGGCCGTGGGCATGGCGTTGATTGCGAGTTTCTTCTTCGTCTCGATGTAAGGGGGGCTGCAGGAGCGAGCTTGCTCGCGAAGAACGTCAACGATAACGCGTGCTTGCTGAGTAAGCGCGGCGCCCGTGAGTTTTTCGCGAGCAAGCTCGCTCCTACAAAAAGCCCCAACGGTTGTCAGGTGCCGGCAGGCGCATCCGGCACCTGGGGCAATGCCGCACCCTTTGGCCACAGCATCCAGATCTGCCCTTGCTGTTTCATATTCCCCGCCAACTCGCCTGCGGCATTGCCTGTGCCCCAGAACAAATCTGCGCGCACTTCGCCGGTGATAGCGCCGCCGGTATCCTGGGCTGCGACCGGGCGTGCCAGCGGCGTGCCGTCTGGTTTTGTGGTCGACAACCACAGCAGGCTGCCCAGCGGAATCACCTTGCGATCCACCGCCACACTGTAGCCGGCGGTCAATGGCACGTTCAGCGAGCCGCGGGGGCCTTCGTTGCTGTCGGGGCGGGCGCTGAAGAATACGTAGCTGGGGTTGCTCGCCAGCAGTTCTGGAATGCGCTGCGGGTGGGCCTTGGCCCAGGCGCTGATGGCGCCCATGGTCACGTCTTCTTTTTTCAGCTCGCCTTGTTCCACCAGCCAACGGCCGATAGGGCGGTACGGGTAGCCGTTCTGGTCGCCGTAACCCACACGCAGTTGGCGCCCGCCGGCCAGTTGAATACGCCCCGAGCCCTGGATTTGCAGGAATTGCAGGTCCATCGGGTCGGTCAGCCAGGCGATCGGCTTGGCAGTGGAACCTTGGCTGTTGAGAGTGCTGGCATCGTCATACGGCTTGAGCACGCGGCCTTCCAGGTGCCCGCGCAGGCGCTTGCCCTTGAGTTCCGGGTAGATGCTCTCGAGGTTGACGATGATCAGGTCATCCGGCACGCCGTATACCGGCACGTGGGCGGTGGTGGTCTTGGTCAGGCTGCCGGGGTAGACCGGCTCGTAATAACCCGTGATCAAGCCGTTTGGCGTGTTGTTGGCCGAGCGCAGGCCGAAGACATCCAGGTGTTCCTTGAGAAAGCCGCGAACCGCCACGGCATCGCCCGGTACGCTGGCCGCGGCCGCGCAGGTCGCGCCCCAGATCGGGTCGGCCTTTAGGCGCTGGCAGGCGCTGCGCCAGGATTCAAACCCGGCGAGCAAGTCACTGTCGGAAACGCTCGGCAAGGCTTCCCATGGTGCGCTCACGTAGGTGGCAACGGCGTGAGGTTTGGTGGGTTCCTGGGCAACTTGTTTGCCAGTGTCTTTACCGCCATCGCAGCCGGCCAGTAGCGCGAACATCGGCAGAGCCCACGCCAGGCGCCGGCCCCAGGGTTTGAAGGTGACATTCATGTAGGTAGTTCCTGAAACGATTGCCCGTGCTTCACTGCATCCGGGCAACCCTTATTATTAATAGGGCTATTGGTCTTTGTAGGCGGTGCGAGGATACTGGCCGCCGTTTCCCGTGACCTTGAAGCCATGATGATGTTAAAAAAATTGACTGTTGTATTGCTGGCCTGCCTGGCGGTGTCTGCCTGCGGCGGTGTTGACCCCAATTCTCCCCTGGGCCAGCGCAAGGCGATCTTCAAGCAGATGCTCAAGACCGGTGAAGACCTGGGCGGCATGCTGCGCGGGCGTATCCCATTCGATGGCGCCGAGTTCGCCGAGGGTGCGGTCAAGCTGGATGCGTTGTCCCATGAGCCGTGGAAACATTTCCCGAGCGTGCGCGAAGAAGACCACACCAGTGCCAAGGATGATGTGTGGCAAAAACAGGCGCAGTTCCAGCAACTGGCTCGTGAGCTTGAGGCGGCCACCGGTGAATTGGTGATCGCCAGCCAGGTGCAGCCTTATAAAGCCAGCAACCTTCAACCTGCGGTGCAAAAAGTTGAAGATGCCTGCAGCGCCTGCCATAAACAGTTCCGCGATCATTGATCGGTTTTACTGGTCGAGTTCTTCCACCGCGTCTTGCAGCTCTTTACGCGATTCGGCCAGCTTCTCCTTACGCTTGTTGATCTTGTCCGGGTCACCTTTCTTCATGGCCTTGTCGAGGTCGGCCTGACGGCGGCTGACTTCATGCTTGGCGTCGAGCACCTTGTTTTCACGCTCTTTTTTCAAGCTGGCATCGGTGCAGTGAGCGGTGACTTCGGCCAGGGCTTTTTCCAGGCCGGCCTGTTGGGCGCTGTTGCCGTGGGCCTTGGCCTGTTCGATCTGGAGGCTGATGGCCTGGCGTTTGGCGGCGCAGCCTGTGAGGGGTTGCGCTTCTTCTGCGGCCAACAATGGCGTGCTCATGAAGCCTGCGACGGTCAGCAAGGCAAAGGGGGCGAGAAATTTCATATAAAGCTCCAAGTTCGCAATCAGGTGGCCGGGTAGTGTTCAAAACCCATCTACCCCGGCTGCGCGTAATGTTTCAGCCATGGCTTGTACCTGCGGGTCGCGAAAAAAAGCGCTGAGTTGCGCTGCGCGTCCCGGGCCGATGCCATCTGAGGCCAGCCAGGCTTGGGTGTCTTTGGCGACCAGCGTCTGCCAGTTGCCTTCCAGGTTGTTGCGCGCCGCTGGCGGTATGCCCAAGGCGCAGAGCCATTGTAAAAAAGGGCGTTGCCGGGCGCTTTGAATACTGTCGAGCACCCGCGCACGGGTACGCTCGCCTAAGCCCTCAATGGTAGCAAGCTCGGCCGCATCCAGGGTTAACCAATCGAGAAAGCCTGCGATTAGACCCGCCTGGATCAATACGTTCCAGGTTTCACGGCCCATATGGGGCAAGGCCAGGCCGTGTTTGCCGCTCAGCCAGGTGAGGCGGGCGAGCAGTTGATCTTCGCAGCCGGGGTCCAGTTTCCAGCAGCTCAAGGCATGGAAGTCTTGAGGGTCGGGTACCTGAACCTCCACGCGTGTCCTGTTGCGCAGGATCACCTCGTCCAGTCGCGGTATCACCTGGCCCGCCAGGCTGATCGACACATGATCGCCTGGGCGAATATCCAGGGCTTGCCAGCGCTTGAGCGAGCTGGCGCTGACCCGGCTGATCTGCCGATCATCCAGCCGTACGGGCTCCAGTTCGAGGATTGGAGTAATGCGCCCGGTGCGCCCCACCCTGAACTGAACGTTGCGCACCAGCGCCAGTGCCTTGATGGCCGGGTACTTCCAGGCAACCGCCCAGTAAGGCGCACTGGCTTGCCAGCGCTCGGCGGGTGCTCGCGCAGCCTGGTGCAGCACCACGCCATCGCTGGCGAAGGGCAATGGCGCGTTGTACCAATGGGTACGCCAATGCGCAGCTTCGCTGACGGTGCCGACGGGCTGGCTGTACTGTTGACTGTCGGTGAACCCCCAGCGCGCCAGGGTGGCCAGGCGTTCGGTGAAGTCCGTCGGGCCGTCGGGCCATGCCCAGACGAATAGGCCGATCCCGGCAGCCTCGGCATCGTTCAACTGGCGACGGTTCATCAAGCCGGCCACTTTGCTGCGCGCGTTGAGCCCGCCCTTGAGCGATTGCACATGGTGGTTGAGGCGCCAATAGAGTTCGCCTTGCAGCACCACATCAATGGCGTCGGGCAGCTGTTGGACAATGCCGGGGATCTTGGCGGCAGAGGCTGACCAGTCGTGACCCAGCAGGCCGTCGCCTCGAGATATGAGCTGGTGCAAGCGGCCCTGGCGATACACCAGGGTCACCGCAACGCCATCCACCTTGGGTTGGACCCAGACATCCTGTCGAGTGCTGAGCCAGTCACTGACGGCCGGCTCGCTCGGCAGCTTTTGCAAACCCGTGTGCGCGACCGGGTGACGTAAGGTGCCGCGCGCCCTGGCCAGTGGGTTATCAGCCTTGGGTGTCTGCTGGCGGGCGCATTCCTGCCAATGCGCCAGGCGTGTGCGGGCCTGGTCGTAGAGCTCGTCGCTGATCAGCGATTGGCCCTGTCGATGGTAGCTGTCGTCCCACTGCTGGATTTGCCTGGACAAGGTTTCCAACTGTGAGTGAACGTCATCGGGGCAGGCTTCGGCCCAGGCCCAGGCCGGCAGGGTGCTTAGTAGAACAGCCAGTAATACGCGCATCATGAGCATCCTTGCTCGAAAAGGGTGCCCAGCCTAAGTGATCCACGCGCCCACAAAAAAGCCCCGACCGAGCGGGGCTTTTTACCGGGTATTTCTGTTTACTTGAACAGGCCGCCCAAGGCCTTCACAGCGTCGTTGTTTTCAGCCTTGGCCTGCTGCTTTTGCTGCTTGGCGTCGACTTTTGCCTGGCTGTCGGCGAGTTTGTTGCAAGCTTTGTTGACCTGCTCCAGCGCAGCCTCATACGCCCGCACTTTCAACAGATCGTTCTTGGCATTGGCCGCGTCGATCTTGGCTTGCAGGTCTTTGGGTTGCTGCTGGCAGTCGCCGGCATTGCCGCCACCGAGCTGGGCACTCAGGGCGCCGCTCAGCGCGTTCAGGTCAGCGGCCTGGGCTGACAGGGTGAACAGGCTGAGCAGAAGGGCGGCAGGGGCGAGTGTGGAAATGCGCATGAAAACCTCAATGTTCGATTGCCTGCGCGCTTATGCATCTCGGGCGGGCGCAGTGCAATATCCAAGTAAGGTGAAGGGCCCGAGAGGGCGCGGATTCTAGTGGGCCATCATTTGGCCTGCAAGCCTTGGATCCAAAAAAGCCCGAAGTGGCCCTGCAGACAACAAAAAGCCCCGCCAGGCAGACCTGGCGGGGCTTTATTTACCGCGAACGATTACAGGCCGGCGGCGGTACGCAGGTCGTTGGCGCGGTCGGTTTTTTCCCAGGTGAAGGTGCTGAAGGTGTCATCGCCCACAGTCTTCTGCGCAGGGGTACGGCCGAAGTGGCCGTAGGCTGCGGTTTCCTGATACATCGGGTGCAGCAGGTCGAGCATGGTGGTGATTGCGTAAGGGCGCAGGTCGAAGATCTCACGCACCAGCTTGACGATCTTGTCATCGCTGATCTTGCCGGTGCCGAAGGTATTCAGCGAGATCGACGTAGGCTGGGCCACGCCAATGGCGTAGGAAACCTGGATTTCGCAGCGCTCGGCCAGGCCGGCAGCGACGATGTTCTTGGCTACATAACGACCAGCGTAAGCGGCAGAGCGGTCAACCTTGGACGGGTCCTTGCCGGAGAACGCGCCACCGCCGTGACGGGCCATGCCGCCGTAGCTGTCGACGATGATCTTGCGGCCGGTCAGGCCGCAGTCGCCCACCGGGCCACCGATGATGAACTGGCCGGTCGGGTTGATGTGGAACTGGGTGTCCTTGGTCAGCAGTTCGGCAGGCAGCACGTGCTTGACGATCAGCTCCATCACGCCTTCACGCAGGTCGGCGTAGGACACGTCGGGGTTGTGCTGGGTCGACAGTACGACGGCGTCGATGCCCACGACTTTGCCGCCTTCGTAGCGGCAGGTTACCTGGGATTTGGCGTCCGGGCGCAGCCATGGCAGTACGCCGGATTTGCGCGCCTCGGCCTGGCGTTGTACCAGCTGGTGCGAGAAGGTGATTGGCGCGGGCATCAGCACGTCGGTTTCGTTGCTGGCGTAGCCGAACATCAGGCCCTGATCGCCCGCGCCCTGGTCTTCTGGCTTGGCGCGGTCAACGCCCTGGTTGATGTCCGGGGATTGCTTGCCGATGATGTTCATCACGCCGCAGGTCGCGCCGTCAAAGCCAACGTCGGAGCTGTTGTAGCCAATGTCGGTGATCACGTCGCGCACGATCTGCTCCAGGTCGACCCAGGCAGTGGTGGTGACTTCGCCGGCGATGATCGCCACGCCCGTTTTCACCAGCGTCTCGCACGCCACACGGGCGAACTTGTCTTCAGCGATGATAGCGTCCAGCACCGCGTCAGAAATCTGGTCGGCGATTTTGTCCGGATGCCCTTCAGACACGGACTCGGAGGTGAAAAGGGAGTATTCGCTCATCTCGATGTTTTCCTGATATTTACCGATGGTGAGTGTCGCCAGCCGGTCGCTGAAAATGGCGGACCTGAATCTGGAAACCATTACGTAAACCTACATAGAGGCTTTCCCCGGGAACGAGTCCCGCAGCGGTGGCCCAACGGGCCAGATCGTCCTGTTCAAAACCCAGCCAGAGATCACCGCAGGCCTCCTTGGCCCAATTCTGGTTGTGGCTGCATAAATCCGTAACCAGCAGGCTACCGCCGGGGTGCAGCAACCCGGCCATTTGCTTGAGGGCTTCTGCCGGTGCGGCGAAATGGTGCAAGACCATGTTCAGCACCACGCAATCGGCCCGCAGGCCGGTGTCACTCAGGGCGTCGGCCAACTGCAGGCGCACATTGCCCAGGGCTTCGCGCTCACAGAGTTGGCGTGCCAGTTCAAGCATTGCCGGGCTGTTATCCAGCGCCGTGACCTGCTCGAAACGGCGCGCCAGTTCGGGCAGGAAACCGCCGTCGCCAGGGCCGACTTCCAAGGCCGTGGCCTCTTCACTGAAGCTCAGCTTGTCCAACAGCGCCAGTACGCTTTCGCGGTACTGGGCCAAGCCGGCGATCAGGTCCTGTTGGGCGCGAAACTTGTCGGCCACCCGTGAAAAAAAATCCTGGCTGGCGGCGGCGCGTTGCCCGTGCACCTGGCCGATGCGCGACTGCACATCACCGGGCAGGCACAAGTTGTCCACTTCGTCGAGCAGGGCTGCGTGCAATTTGCCGCCAAGCAGGTCGGTATGGGGCAGGGCACGTCGGTAGAAAATCGCATTGCCTTCGCGACGGGTGGCCACCAGGTCGGCCTGGGCCAGCACCTTCAAATGGTGGCTCATGCCGGACTGGCCGATGGCGAAGATTTGCGCCAGCTCCAGTACCCCGAAAGAATCGTTGGCCAGTGCGCGCAATACGTTCAAGCGCAACGGATCGCCAGCGGCCTTGCACAAGGCAGCCAGTTCATCGCCGTCGTCAGGACGCAGAGAGGGCACGGGTAGGTTCATAAGGCCAGCAGTCTAGTGACGGGTGTGGATCCCCGCAAGGTCAATATCAAAAAGTTTTGATATTGATCGATAAGTGGCGGTTATAAGCCATCGCTATAACCTTTAGACGAACCGGTTAAAGGTTTCTGCAAGGGATTGGTGCCCAAAGCACAGGAAAAACGCCCACAAGTGACTATCTGTCATTGCCCGCAGGCGGTGGCTGAGGGAAAATGCCGGTCCTTTTTTCCGTTTCTTTATAAGCAAACTCCAGGAGATCAGCGATGCCCAGCCGTCGTGAGCGTGCCAACGCCATTCGTGCCCTCAGCATGGATGCCGTGCAAAAAGCCAACAGCGGCCATCCCGGTGCCCCGATGGGCATGGCGGATATCGCCGAGGTACTTTGGCGTGACTACCTGAAACACAACCCGAGCAACCCGTCGTTCGCCGACCGTGACCGCTTCGTGCTGTCCAACGGCCACGGCTCGATGCTGATTTATTCGCTGCTGCACCTGACCGGCTACGACGTCACCATCGACGACCTCAAGAGCTTCCGTCAGCTGCACAGCCGCACCCCGGGCCACCCTGAATTCGGCTACACCCCAGGCGTTGAGACCACCACCGGTCCCCTGGGCCAAGGCCTGGCCAACGCGGTTGGTTTCGCCCTGGCGGAAAAAGTATTGGGCGCGCAGTTCAACCGCCCTGGCCACGACATCGTTGACCACCACACCTACGTATTCCTGGGTGATGGCTGCATGATGGAAGGCATTTCCCATGAAGTCGCTTCCCTGGCCGGCACCCTGGGCCTGGGCAAGCTGATTGCCTTCTACGATGACAACGGCATCTCCATCGACGGCGAAGTCGAAGGCTGGTTCACCGACGACACGCCAAAGCGTTTCGAAGCCTACAACTGGCAGGTGATCCGCAACGTCGACGGCCACGATCCGGAAGAGATCAAGACCGCCATCGACACCGCTCGCAAGAGCGCGCAGCCAACCCTGATCTGCTGCAAGACCACCATCGGTTTTGGCTCGCCGAACAAGCAAGGTAAAGAAGACTGCCACGGCGCCCCACTGGGTGACGCGGAAATCGCCCTGACCCGCGAAGCGCTGAAGTGGAACCACGGCCCGTTTGAAATCCCGGCCGACATCTATGCCGAATGGGATGCCAAGGAAAAAGGCCTGGCAGCCGAAGCCGAGTGGGACCAGCGTTTCTCGGCCTACTCCGCCGAGTTCCCGGAATTGGCCAACGAGCTGGTGCGCCGCCTGGCCGGTGACCTGCCTGCCGACTTCTCGGCAAAAGCCTCGGCCTACATCGCTGAAGTCGCGGCCAAGGGCGAGACCATCGCCAGCCGTAAAGCCAGCCAGAACACCCTGAACGCCTTTGGCCCGTTGCTGCCTGAGTTCCTCGGCGGTTCGGCTGACCTGGCCGGTTCCAACCTGACCCTGTGGAAAGGTTGCAAAGGTGTCTCGGCCGAAGACGCCAGCGGCAACTACATGTACTACGGCGTGCGCGAGTTCGGCATGAGCGCCATCATGAACGGTGTGTCCCTGCACGGCGGTTTGGTGCCTTACGGCGCGACCTTCCTGATGTTCATGGAATACGCACGTAACGCTGTACGTATGGCGGCGCTGATGAAGAAGCGCGTGATCCATGTGTACACCCACGACTCCATCGGCCTGGGCGAAGACGGCCCGACGCACCAGCCGGTCGAGCAACTGACCAGCCTGCGCACCACGCCGAACCTCGATTGCTGGCGCCCAGCCGACGCGGTGGAATCCGCCGTGGCCTGGAAGCACGCCATTGAGCGCAAGGACGGCCCTTCGGCGCTGATCTTCTCGCGTCAGAACCTGCAACACCAGGTGCGTACCGACGCGCAGATCGCCGACATCAGCCGTGGCGGTTATGTGCTCAAGGACTGCATCGGCGAGCCGGAGCTGATCCTGATCTCCACCGGTTCCGAAGTGGGCCTGACCGTTCAGGCGTACGACAAGCTGACCGCGCAAGGCCGCAACGTACGTGTTGTGTCCATGCCCTGCACCAGCGTGTTCGAAGCCCAGGACGCCGGCTACAAGCAATCGGTATTGCCGCTGCAGGTCAGTGCGCGTATCGCCATCGAAGCGGCTCACGCCGACTACTGGTACAAGTACGTGGGCCTGGAAGGCCGCGTGATCGGCATGACCACCTACGGTGAGTCGGCGCCGGCGCCAGCCTTGTTCGAAGAGTTCGGTTTCACCCTGGAAAACATCCTGGGTCAGGCTGAAGAGTTGCTGGAAGACTAAGGCGCTAACGCGGTGGCCCACTGGTCACCGCATCTACTGTAGGAGCGAGCTTGCTCGCGAAGATCGTTAACGATAACGCAGCGTTTCTGGTTTAACGCGGCGCTCTCAGGTTCTTCGCGAGCAAGCTCGCTCCTACAGTGGTTTGTGTCGCCCACAATGCGAGAACCTCATGCCCCAACCGCGTCCCTACAAAGTTGCACTCAACGGCTACGGCCGCATTGGTCGTTGCGTCTTGCGTGCTCTGTTCGAGCGAGGGGCGGCGGCCGGGTTTGAAATTGTCGCGATCAATGATTTGGCCGACATGGCCAGCATCGAATACCTGACACGCTTTGACTCCACCCACGGCCGCTTCCCGGGCGAAGTGCGGGTTGAAGGCGATTGTCTGAATATCAATGGCCACTGCGTGCAAGTGTTGCGCAGTGCCACCCCCGAAGGCATCGATTGGAAAGCACTGGGCGTCGACCTGGTGTTGGAATGTTCCGGTGTCTATCACACCCGTGCCGATGGCCAGCGTTTCCTCGACGCCGGCGCACCGCGTGTGCTGTTTTCCCAGCCGATGGCCAGCGAGGCGGATGTCGACGCCACCATCGTCTACGGCATCAACCAGGATTGCCTGACCGGCGATGAGCTGCTGGTGTCCAACGCCTCGTGTACCACCAACTGCAGCGTGCCGTTATTGCGCCTGCTGGATCAGGCGATCGGTCTGGATTATGTGTCGATCACCACGATTCACTCGGCGATGAACGACCAGCCGGTGATCGACGCCTATCACCACGAAGACCTGCGCCGCACGCGTTCGGCGTTCCAGTCAGTGATTCCGGTGTCCACCGGCCTGGCGCGTGGCATCGAGCGACTGCTGCCGGAACTTGCCGGGCGAATCCAGGCCAAAGCCGTACGGGTGCCGACGGTGAACGTGTCTTGCCTGGATATCACCATGCAAACCGTGAGCGATACTGATGCGACCGAGGTCAACCGGATCCTGCGCGACGCCGCTACCAGCGGCCCGCTCAAAGGTCTGTTGGCCTACACCGAGTTGCCCCACGCCAGTTGCGATTTCAACCATGACCCGCATTCGGCGATTGTCGATGCCAGCCAGACCCGCGTTTCCGGCCCCAGGCTTGTGAACATCCTGGCCTGGTTCGACAACGAATGGGGCTTTGCCAACCGCATGCTGGATGTTGCCGAACACTATCTGCACATCGCTTCTAAACAACCTCAACAGTAATTCAGGAACTGCGACCCATGACCGTGTTGAAGATGACCGACCTCGATCTGCAAGGTAAGCGCGTACTGATCCGCGAAGACCTCAACGTCCCCGTCAAGGACGGTGTTGTCACCAGCGATGCGCGAATCCTGGCCTCGCTGCCGACCATCAAGCTGGCCCTGGAAAAAGGCGCGGCCGTGATGGTCTGCTCCCACCTGGGTCGCCCGACCGAAGGTGAGTTCTCTGCTGAAAACAGCCTCAAGCCGGTCGCCGAGTACCTGAGCAAGGCCCTGGGCCGGGACGTGCCATTGGTCGCAGACTACCTGGGCGGCGTGGACGTGAAAGCCGGCGATATCGTGCTGTTCGAGAACGTGCGCTTCAACAAGGGCGAGAAAAAGAACAGCGACGAACTGGCCCAGCAGTACGCCGCCCTGTGCGACGTGTTTGTGATGGACGCGTTCGGCACCGCCCATCGCGCCGAAGGTTCGACCCACGGCGTGGCCAAGTTCGCCAAGGTCGCCGCGGCTGGCCCGTTGTTGGCTGCCGAGCTGGATGCGCTGGGCAAGGCCCTGGGTGCTCCGGCCCAGCCAATGGCCGCTATCGTTGCTGGCTCCAAGGTGTCCACCAAGCTGGACGTGCTCAACAGCCTGAGCCAGATCTGCAACCAACTGATCGTCGGCGGCGGCATTGCCAATACCTTCCTGGCTGCTGCTGGCCACCCGGTGGGCAAGTCCCTGTACGAGCCAGACCTGCTCGACACCGCCCGCGCCATCGCCGCCAAGGTCAGCGTGCCGCTGCCAGTGGACGTGGTGGTTGCCAAGGAATTCGCGGAAAGCGCCGCCGCTACCGTCAAGCTCATTGCTGACGTGGCCGACGACGACATGATCCTGGACATCGGCCCGCAAACCGCGGCCAACTTCGCCGAGCTGCTCAAGGCATCCCAGACTATCCTGTGGAATGGCCCGGTGGGCGTGTTCGAGTTCGACCAATTCGGCAACGGCACCAAGGTGCTGGCTAAAGCGATCGCTGAAAGCTCGGCGTTCTCCATTGCTGGCGGCGGCGATACCTTGGCGGCTATCGATAAATATGGTGTGGCTGATCAGATCTCCTACATTTCTACCGGTGGTGGCGCTTTCCTCGAGTTCGTCGAGGGCAAGGTGTTGCCAGCCGTGGAAGTGCTGGAAACCCGAGCCAAAGGTTAAAGCTCGCGTTATCAGGAAAAGGAGCGTTCCCATGATCAAGTCGTTGGCACTGGTGATTGCAGCGGGCCTGTTGGCCGGCTGCGGCAGCACACCCAGCGCGGCGCCCGAGGCGGATAATGCCAAGGCACCGTTGAGAAAAAGCTGTTACCAGGCTGACTGGCAAGCCGAAACCATGCCGGTGATCAACAAGCGCATCGGCAACGAACGGCTGGAGAAATACGACTCCGCGCCCAACGGTCAGGAACAGGGTTGCCCATGACGGGTCTGATCCATTAACCGACAGCAACGGCGGCCCTTAGGCCTCCCTGCGAGGATTGGCAATGAAAGGCGTTTTCGCCCTGGCAGCCCTGGCCCTGTTGGCCGGCTGCAGCAGCATGAACCTGTTCGACAAGGCAGAGCCTGCCGACCAATGGACCACCTGGACCTGCGACAGCAAGGCCCAGGTCAACTGGCGCTTTGCCAACCAGGCCCGTTCCGAAGTGGATGTACGCCTCGGCGGTTCGGACCAGGTTTACCGGCTCAAGCAAGAAGTCGCCGCTTCGGGCGTGCTGTACAGCGATGGCCAATTGGCGTTTCACACCAAAGGTGAGGAAGGCCTGGTTTACTGGGTGGCGACGGATGATTTGATTGGGCGCGGCTGTAAGGCCCAGTGAAAATACGATCTGAAGTCCAATGAGATCAGAATGTGGGAGTAGGCAAGCCAGCTCCCACATTGACCTGCTTCACAGTGGCATTAGCGCTAGGCCACACCAGCAATAACGATTCAGCAGCACAAGGCTCAACCCCTTGATCTGCAATAACTTGAATAGCAGCCGCCGCTACGGCAGGCTTGCACGATTAACGACCCTCGACCGGGAGAGACAACACAATGGCACTTATCAGCATGCGTCAAATGCTGGACCACGCAGCCGAGTTCGGCTACGGCGTCCCAGCCTTTAACGTCAACAACCTTGAGCAGATGCGCGCCATCATGGAAGCCGCTGACAAGACCGACTCCCCAGTGATCGTCCAGGCTTCGGCCGGTGCGCGCAAATACGCCGGCGCCCCGTTCCTGCGTCACCTGATCCTCGCCGCGATCGAAGAATTCCCGCACATCCCGGTGTGCATGCACCAGGACCATGGCACCAGCCCTGACGTGTGCCAGCGCTCGATCCAACTGGGCTTCAGCTCGGTAATGATGGACGGCTCCCTCGGCGAAGACGGCAAAACCCCAACCGACTACGAGTACAACGTACGCGTGACCCAACAAACCGTGGCCATGGCCCACGCCTGCGGCGTATCGGTTGAAGGCGAACTGGGCTGCCTGGGTTCGCTGGAAACCGGCATGGCCGGCGAAGAAGACGGCATCGGCGCCGAAGGCGTGCTGGATCACAGCCAGATGCTGACCGACCCGGAAGAAGCCGCCGACTTCGTCAAGAAGACCCAGGTCGACGCCCTGGCCATCGCCATTGGCACCAGCCACGGCGCCTACAAGTTCACCAAGCCGCCTACCGGCGACGTGCTGGCCATCGACCGCATCAAGGAAATCCACAAGCGCATCCCCAACACCCACCTGGTGATGCACGGTTCTTCCTCGGTACCGCAAGAGTGGCTGGCGATCATCAACCAGTACGGCGGCGACATCAAGGAAACCTACGGCGTACCGGTTGAAGAAATCGTCGAAGGCATCAAGTACGGCGTGCGCAAGGTCAACATCGACACCGACCTGCGCTTGGCCTCCACCGGTGCGATGCGTCGCCTGATGGCCACCAACCCGAGCGAGTTCGACCCGCGTAAATTCTTCGGCGCCACCGTGACGGCGATGCGTGATGTGTGTATTGCACGTTATGAAGCGTTTGGTACGGCGGGTAATGCTTCGAAGATCAAGCCGATCTCACTGGAAGCGATGTATCAGCGGTATTTGAAAGGTGAGTTGAACGCTAAGGTGAACTAAGCCTCAAGCGTTTAACTAAAGAAGCCCGCAGCGATGCGGGCTTTTTTGTGGACTTGAATAGGCAACTTTAAGTGTTAGGAGGGTCACCGGGTTATCGTTCGATGCAGCACTAACTGATAGACGTGTGCGCTTGTTTTTTGCACAGATATAAATAGACCGCAATTGATACTGATGCAGTTAAAAAAGCCATGCATGCAGCCGCAACGAAAGGTGCTGAGCGACCGCCTGCGATTATTAGTATTGTCCCTAATGAAGGCCCAATTATAATGCAGAGCATTTGGAGGCTTCTGAAAGACATGGACACTCTTCCAATATTGTCAGGAGGGCATAACTGTTGAAGGATTATGTTTGAGGATATGATTAAAAGCTCATAGCTGAAACCATTCACAAACCAAACCAACGGATAGAGATAGGCCCTTCCAGGTACTTGAAAAAATACTAAAATTGCGGTGACGATTAATGCTGTAGAGAAAATAATTAATGCATGTGATCGAAGTAGAATCTCATCGATATTGCTTAACTTTAACTTCATCAGCAGTGCGGCACATATCGCGCCTGCGGCTGTCGCGGAAACGATCACTGAAAAACTGACTGGAGGTAAAGCTTCGTAGGCTAGAAAGGACGCCAAGTGCGGGTCGTAAACTCCTAACGCAAGCGATGTCAGTAGGGAGTACAAAAAGCCTATGCGGAGTTGAAAGGGCAGGGCATTGAATATAGAAAACCCTCTCGTTATGTCGCGATGGAGTGGAAGGGTTTTCGTAGAGGGGGCATTTATTTGCGTTCGGAACGCCCGGCAAATAGACCTTAGAAATGGAGTGGTTAATAACACGGCGGCAGCCGATAAAAAGAATAAATCCTTGGGTGGCAATACTACCGCTAACGCACCTGCAAGTAACGGGGCGAGAATTTTAGAAGATTGATCAAATACACTGACGTAACTGAAAAAAGATTTACGCTCTTCGGCAAGTATCAAGCTTCGGACCGCGATGGTCATCGAAGGAAAGTAAAATAAGTTTGACACACCTTTGAATAAAACGAAAAACAAAAAACTCTGAAGGTCTGGAGACACTGCTAGTGCTACAGTAGACAGTGTGCGCAGCAAGGCACCCAGTAATAGTGTTTTCCTGACGTCATGGCGATCTATCAGTGTTCCAATGATAGGGCCAAGAAACAACATTGGGGCACCTAGGCAAAAAGCCAGAAATGCTATCGATGAAGGAGAGGCATGCCATACATAAACGGGCACCGTGAAGATCAAAAAAATATCAAGCCATAATGAGAGGCTGGATAGCGCTTGCACATAAATAAGCTTACTAGATGTTTTCATCATGCCGATCTGAATTGAGAAAAAATTTGTCTTCAAATACGAAGCCGTCGAGTTGATGTTCGCTGGCGAATCGACAGAGGTCGCTCAACCTATTAATAAAACCGCGACCGTTAAAATTCAGGGAAGTGTTACAAAGTACACCGACTCCTGAAATATCACGATAGGCACTCAGTAATTGATACATACGAGGATTTTGCGATTTATTGACTGATTGAGGACGCGCTGAGTTATCAACGTGCGTGACCGCCGGAATTTTAGATGAAATTACTCTGCGAAACTCTAGCATGAAGGGGGAGGGAGTAGACGGGTGGAAGTATTCACCCATACATTCTTCTAGACATATCGGCGCAATAGGTCGAAACCCTTCGCGCTGCTTCATTTTATTCAATCTAATGAGATTTTCTCTAGGGTAGGGCGCCGCCAATATTGAGCGATTCCCTAGGGCTCTAGGCCCCATTTCATATCTACCCTGCACCCAACCTAATATGGAACCGTCATGAAGCAATTGTGCAACACGCCGTATATCATAGGGTTCACTAATGAAGGTGCCTGTATTATCTGTGTCAATCTGTGATGGCTCGCCTGCATAGGGCGACCAAGTTATCTTGGCAAGTCCTTTGGTGTGCAATAATGCATCAATCGCAGTTCCAATTGCAGATCCACTGTCGTTTGTGCACGGAGGAATAAATACATCAGGGAATAGTTGTGTCTCTTTCCATTTGGTATTCCAGTCACAATTTAATCCACATCCACCAACAATTAATAAAGGTGCGTCATCAAAAACTAGCGGCTGAACAAAGTCGCGAAACAGATTGAAAATTGCGTTTGAAAATTGGTGTGCAAGCGATGCGAGTCGAGGGTTTTCAATTCCAATATTGTAATATTTGCTTTTACGGAATTGGCGCTTGTGAAGCTTTCTAAAATTCGTGTTCTCGTCGAGTAGCGTCGCTATTATGTGTCTGGCGTCCTCATCAATCTCACCGTTTTCGCCATAAGCGGCGAGCGCCATGAGTTTTCCGGCATCACTTAAACGAATTTGCCCCGCCCCAAGATTAAAAGTAGGATCTGCGAGCGCGTATAGAAAAGCAAATCTGTCCCCAGGGTTTTCAAGTGCACTACCTAATTTAGAAATATTTACGTTTTCATCGATTCGATAGAATGCACCAAAATAACCCTCCCAAAGTAATGCGTAGCAAGGTTGTCCTTGTGGGAACGGCGAAAGCCCATATCCACATAAAAGATGTGAGCGTTCATGGGAGGATGAGAAATAAGTAACGTCGCGACCAAATATTGATCGTTTTTGGTAAAGAATCTGCGTTAATCCAGAATAGCCTGCGCCAATGGTGTCACTTCCTGAACTCAGTCCTCTACTCCACCCACTCTGAGCCACTATGTCTACGGGTTTGTTGAACATGTGAAAAATTTTCAAAAGTACGTCAGGTGTCACGCTTGAAAAGCGAAGTCCGTTATCCTTTTCCGCTTCTAGAGAAAACTCCAAGTGGTTACCGATAATTAGAGCTACCGCTCCGTCATGTCCATCTTTAATGCCAAGGATTACACTGTCATCATTTTCAAAATTGACCATAGTCAGCACCTCATCAGACCCCGTCTAGTAGTTTCCTAATTTCGGTGGTGTACGAACTACCCGTGCCATGCCCCGCACCTACCAAAAAGATGACTTGTTCCGAGGGAAGGTTTACTTCTAATAGTTCATTTATCTCTTTGTCATGAAAGTAACCGGTCAACCAAGGATGTAAGCCAAGTGCGGTGATTAATAAATTTGCAGTTTGTGATAGGTGCCCGACGTCCAGCAACATTGGGCGATAGGCACGAGAGTGAGGGTATTTCCACCAAAGCTTGTCAAAGCGAGAGGTGAAAAAAATTGCGAATGCCAAGTTATTTGCCCAGTGCTGGCCGCATAAATAAGTAGATATTACTTCAGGCGGAAGGTCGCGTACTTTCTCCAGCGTATGCTGTTCACTTATATAATGATAAATTCCGGGTGCAAGATCCTCGACATTCCGTACCCATACATAGCCCTCCGTCGCCTGTAAGCCTCCGGCCGAAGGTGACGTCCTTCTGAATCCGAACTTTTGAGCGCCAGTCGGAGCGTCGTAATCAACCTCTTTTTTATCGGCTAAAGTTCCATACAGTATGGTTGCTAGTGATAATACTGGTACTGAAGTGTCAAAAAAATCTCGACAAGTATGACGTGCCAAAAGGGTTTCCCATAGACTCGCTTCTTTAATGACTGAAATGTTTGGAGGTGGCAGTAGTGTTTTTTCGCCTCCTTTTATTAAAGAAATATTTGGTTCATTCTTATGGATGGACTTGCAGAAATTCAAGTAGCTTTTAGCGTATTCAATGTACATTTCAGGCTTGTCAGGGGCTGGCGAATTCGGGTGAGATGTCCCAATGTGGAATATTTTTGATAACACGTCCCAACCCCATTCATCGGTTGGTTTCACGTCATGAAGGACCCCGGATGTGTCTATGGATATGTCATCGTCTGTATCTGATACGAAAGCGCCTGCAGAAAAATTCACTAACCGCTCGAACTCCCCAGCACTTATCTGGTATTGAGCGTGATTTCTATAGTCCCACAAGTAAGCCGCGCCATCTTTAAGTACAAGAAATATGTCGTTTGAGAGCCATTTTTTCTTCGCAGTACACATAGCCGCCTAACCACCTATTAGGTTTGGTGAAATTCATTTAGCGAGATTCATTTTTAGGGGCTGCCTGGGCCGAAGCCCAGGCGGTAAATGATTATTTAATTTCTAGTTTTCTACTGTCAGCAGAAGCTTCAATAATTCGATCCTTACAGTTTGGAACGAATGCGTAGTGGGGTACAGTCACCGCTTTAAGTGAGAAGTGAGGGGTCTGGTACGCGTCGTTTGATTGATTGTTGAGCGTCGGTTCTATAGTTACTCGTTTCATAATATAGTTCCTCAGGGTTGTTGCCTTCGCAGATGTGCGATGCAATTAAAACGTATGAGCGCCTATTGAGATTGTCAATTTGGTTTTCTTGAGCGGTATTGTTCTCAGTCGAATTTTTGTGTATTTGTCCATGAGCTTATCGGATCGTTCTGATTGGTATTTCCTACATTTCGCTTCCCCGTTGATTTCTAAAAGCACTAATTTATATACGAGGCCGTAATATCCTGTTGCATAAAACCCGAAGGTTTCGTAGCCGTTGTGGGCACATGTTTTTCTTCGCGGGTGCTCAGCGCTATAAGCGTTTAGTCGAGGACGCTAGGCGCGGCGTATAGAGTGCTTACGTTGATACTGACCCGCATCTGTGGTTTTCCCTTGCAACCGAGAGCGCCATGCGTGATTGCTCTATCACGGGTTATGAAGCGTTCGGTACGGGGGGCAATGCTTTGTAGATCAAGCCGATCTCGTTGGAAGCGATGTATCAGCGGTATTTGAAAGGTGAGTTGAACGCTAAGGTGAGCTGAGCCTCAAGTGTTAATAAAAAGCCCGCAGCGATGCGGGCTTTTTATGGACACCATTTAATCAACTTGCAGATGAGGCGCCGAAACCACGGTGCTCCATCACCCGAAACACATCACTTACATCCTGCACCAGAATACACGCGGTATTGGCGACGTTGTTCAGGTCGCGCTCGGCGAAGTCCGGCAGGCTGGAGCAGGCCATCAGGTTGAGGTGTTCCAGAGCGGCGTTGAGGCGTTCGCGCAGGCAGGCGTGGAGGTCGAGCAGTGGGGCTTCGCTGTCGATCAGCAGCACGGGGTAGTCGGTGGCGGTTTCGGTGCAAGGGGTGAAGCGACGAGGTGGTAGTTGCTGGGTCATGGTGAATCCTTAACTCGAGAGAAGAATGACCACCGTTTGCTGCGAAACAAATTGGGTGGCAGCTGTACGCGGGTTCGCAGACCGAGGAGTTAAGACCCGGCAGACCCGAAGGTCTCCCACGCACAGCCGCCATAACAAAGACGACCTTCGGCAAGAGTACCGGGGTTGTTTTGACGGGTGCGGTTTTAACTCTGCAGGGCTGCGAAACCCTATCGCCGATCAATGCCAGCGACGGGGCGAACTATAAGCGGCGATCTGGCTTGTCGCAATGGTGCTGTAGGACCCGCACCGGACCTTGAGCTTACGCACAGTCAATGTGGGAGCCGGGCTTGCCCGCGATGGCGGTGTGTCAGGCGCCGAGGATAGTGGCTGATATGCCGCCATCGCGGGCAAGCCCGGCTCCCACAGGGGGCTGTGGGGTGTTTAAGGTGTTGGATTTATCTGGGAAAAATCCTGTGTATCACGGGACGATTCACTCATGATCAATATCCAACTTCGCAAACGTCACCCGCGCGCCCTCATTGGTGTCGCCCGAATTGTCCTGCACGTACACCCCCGCCTTGAAGTACAACGGCTTGTCACCCCAGGCCGCGCCGATCCGTTCATTCCACTCGCTGTCGGCGGCGTACACGCTGAGCAACCCGGCTTTGTTGAGGTTGATCACATAGGTGAAGCTCTTCTCCAGCGGCACATTGGAGGCGACGATGATCACCCGGCTTTCGGCTTCGTCCGGGCGCATGCGCACTTTGGCGACGATGTTGCCGGTCTGGGTTTTCTCCTTGAATTGGTACTCCAGCTTGATCAACGGTTTCTGGCTGTCGTACGCGTGGATCTGGCCGATCACGATCTTGCCGGAGGAGGGCACCTGGTTGACCGTGAGGGTGGCGCGCAGGAAGTTGTCGGCCTCGGGGTAGGTCCAGTTGCGCAGGCGGCCGTCGGCGTAGGTTTCGCGCAGTTCGCTGCGTGGGTAGATGGCGTTTTCGGTGCGCGAGCCCGTCACAGGTGTCCAGAATTGCACGTCGCTACCTTCGGCCTGGAAGTATTGATCGTTGAAGCCGCTCATCAGCCTTGGCGTTTCAATGGTCGTGGGTGGGGAGCCGACCGGAATGCTCAGGTTCCAGGTGGAAAGGTCGATCATGGTGTTGGCCTTTTTACAGAGGGTGTAGGCATTGGCCCAACGGGCCTTCCAGGTTCTTTATAGGCGGTGCTGGTGAGATTGTTAAACAATTGCTGGCAATTTATTGGCGTCAGCGAAATGTCAAAAAGCCATGTTGCCCGTGAACCGCGGCCTACAGGGCCTTACCGTTAGTCGGCTTCCTGGCCTTTGGCACAATGATGGCTCCCACGTCACTTCTGCTTTTTTGGTCGCGCGGCTAGAGTGAGCCCTCAGTGTTTATCCGGCCTTGGTAGCAAAAGTGACCGGTGTAGCTCCCTAAGGAAGAGACGTAGCATGGATGGCGCTCCACAACACGACGATGCAATTTCGGTTCTGTTGGTGGTCGATGACTACCCGGAAAACCTCGTCAGCATGCGTGCGCTGTTGCAGCGTGACGATTGGCGTGTGATCACCGCCGCGTCTGGCCTGGAGGCCCTGGAGTTACTGCTGGCCCACGACGTCGACCTGGTGCTGCTGGACGTGCGCATGCCGGGCATGGACGGCTTCGAGGTGGCACGCCTGATGCGGGGCAGCCAGCGCACGCGCATGACGCCGATTATCTTTCTGACCGCCACCGCCCATTCGCCCGACGCGGTACTTGAAGGCTATGCCAGCGGGGCGATCGACTACCTGTTCAAGCCCTTTGACCCGCATATCCTCAAGCCCAAGGTGCAGGCGTTGCTGGAGCACCAGCGCAATCGCCGTGCCTTGCAGCGCCTGAGCCATGACCTGGAGTTGGCCCGCGCTTTTAATGCCTCGGTGCTGGATAACGCCGCCGAGGGCATTCTGGTGGTGAGCGAAGCCAGTGTGATCGAGTACGCCAACCCGGCCATTTCGCGGCTGTTGAATGCAACAATGGCTGAGTTGCAGGGCGAGAGTTTCCTCAGTTTCCTGCAAAAGCCCCATGTGCCAGCCTGGTTGGGTTTCCCCATGTACGAGGCGTATCGCCGGGGCGAGACGTGGCGCCAGCACGATGCCATTTTGCGCACCGGTCGGGGCCAGCAGGTGCCGGTGGCGTTGTCCTGCGCGCCCTTGCCTGCCGAGCAGAAGGCGATGGTGGTGACGGTGCTGGACATGTCCGAAGTAAGGCACCTGCATCAGCAGCTTGAGTTCCAGGCCGTGACCGACCCGTTGACCGGGCTGTTGAACCGGCGTGGTTTCCATCAGGCGATGGAGAACACCTTGCTGCGCAGCGAACGTAGCGAGCAGGCGCTGGTATTGCTGTACCTGGACCTGGATGGTTTCAAGCGGGTCAACGATACGCTGGGCCATGACGCCGGGGATCGCGTGTTGCGCTGGGTCTCGGAGCAAATGCAGGCGTGCCTGCGTTCCTACGATATTCTGGGGCGCATGGGCGGGGATGAGTTCACTGCGTTGCTGGAGCTGGAGTTCCCCGAGCAGGCCGCGAAGATTGCGGAAAAGCTCATCGAACGGGTGTCTGTGTGCCAGCAGGTCGATGGGTTGGAGGTGATGCTTGGGGTCAGTATCGGCATCGCGACCTTCCCGGATTGCGGCTCGGACTTGGGCGGCCTGCTGCGGGCGGCGGATATTGCCATGTACGAAGCCAAGCGCGCCGGCCGTCAGCAGTATCGTTACTACGACCAGGAAATGAACGGCCGCGCCCGCTCGCGGCTGATGCTGGAAGACAGTGTGCGTACCGCCATTGCGAACAAGGATTTCACTTTGGTGTACCAGCCTCAGGTCTGCCTGGAAGACGGGCGTTTGCGCGGCGTCGAGGCGCTGTTGCGCTGGCAACATCCCAGCGTCGGCGATGTGCCCCCGGGCCTGTTCTTGCCGCTGCTGGAAGAGGCGCGGTTGATCAACCAGTTGAGTGCCTGGATCTACCAGCAAGTCGCTGCCCAGCGCCAGGCCTGGCAAGCCGCCTTCGACCCCGAACTGGTGTTGAGCGTGAGCCTGAGCAGCAGCCAGTTCAACATGCCCAACCTGGCTAACCAACTGCAGCAGGTGCTGGAGCGGCATGGGTTAGAGGGGCGGCAACTGGAGGTGGAAATCGGCGAGGACTGCTTGATGAGCAATCTTGCCGAGTCTACAAAGCAACTCCAGTTACTGCGCCGGATCGGGGTGCGGATTGCCCTGGACGATTTTGGCTGCGGCCAGTGCTCCCTGGCCCATTTGCGCGACCTCAAGTTCGATACCCTCAAGCTTGACCCTCAACTGGTGGCGCGCCTGCCTGGCTCGGCGCGCGATGCGGCGATGGCGCGCAGCATCATCCAACTGTGTGAGCATTTTGGTGTGCTGGTGATCGCCGAAGGCGTGGAGACCCTTGAGCAAACACAGTGGCTAAAGGCCAATGGCTGCGCGTATATCCAGGGGCCGTGGGCGGCGCAGCCGTTGATGGCCGAAGACGTTGCCGGCTGGTCGTACCCTCGCGCGCTTTGAATTCGCTACACTGGCGCCCGTCCCAATTGCGTTGCCGAGCCCATGACCGCGTTGAAATACCTCCAGGCCTACCCCGCTGCGCTCCAGGAGCAAGTGCGCCAACTGATCGCCAAGGACCAGTTGGGTGCTTACCTGGAACAGCGTTACCCCGAACGCCATGGGGTGCAGAGCGACAAGGCCCTGTATGCGTACGCCCTGGCCTTGAAGCAGGAGCACCTGCGTAACGCGCCGTCTATCGACAAAGTGCTGTTCGACAACCGCCTGGACCTGACCCATCGTGCCTTGGGTTTGCACACCACGATTTCCCGGGTGCAGGGCGGTAATCTCAAGTCCAAGAAAGAGATCCGCATCGCTTCGCTGTTCAAGGAAGCGGCCCCGGAGTTTCTGCGCATGATCGTGGTACATGAACTGGCTCACTTCAAGGAGTCGGACCACAACAAGGCGTTCTATAAACTCTGCCAATACATGATGCCGGGCTACCATCAGGTGGAATTCGACCTGCGTGTGTACCTCACCTGGCGCGATTTGCAGGGCAAGCCCTAACCCTAAGGCGACTGACCATGGATGTGAGCAAGACCAAAAGCAGCTTCTACCGCCGCCTGTACGTGGCGTACTTGATCGACAGCCAACTGGCCAGCAGCGTCCCGGCGCTGACCGAGGCCACCGGCATGCCTAGGCGTACCGCCCAGGATACGATTGCGGCGTTGGCCGACCTGGATATTGTCTGTGAGTTCGAGCAGGAGGATGGTGCGCGCAACCATGCCGGGCGCTATCGGATTCGGAATTGGGGGGCGATTGATCGGGGGTGGATCAAGGCTAATCTGGCGTCGATCAAGCAGGTGTTGGGCTACCCCTGAGTTCAGCGGTGGCAGGACTGACGCTATCGCGGGCAAGCCCGGCTCCCACAGTTGAATGCGTTCCAATGTGGGAGCTGGCTTGCCTGCGATGGCGCCCTCAGAGGCGCCGCATACCAATATGGGGGATATCGTCCTCCAGGTATTCCTCACCCGACACCACAAACCCATACCGCCCGTAATACCCCTGCAAATGCGCCTGGGCCGAGAGAAAAATCGGCGTTTGCGGCCAGACATCCTCAATACGCTCAAGCGCCTCTTCCAGCATTTGATGCCCCAGCCCAGTGCCCCGTGCCGCCTGCGAAACGATAACGCGGCCAATCACCACGTCGCCGCCCTGGGACTCCGGGTCCAGCAGGCGTAGGTAAGCCACCAGTTCATTGTCGTTCCAGGCCATCAGGTGATGGGTGTCCCCCGCCAGGTCCTGCCCGTCGATGTCCTGATACGCGCATTTCTGCTCGACGACGAATACCTCGCTGCGCAAGCGAAGGAGGGCGTACAGCTGGTCCTTGCCCAAGTCGTTGTGATGTTTGCAAACCCAATCAACCGTCATGATGTGTGCTCTTATAAAGACGTGCCTGGATAGTAAGCGTGACGGGCGCTGCTGTCTAAAATTGGCAAATGTGTGAATAGCGTCAATTTGCCATCATTCAGTGCGTGCGCCTTTGGCTGCTTTGTGTAATCTGCAATGCAAGCTTATTGATGAGCTACTGTTATCAGGCCACCGCCTGCCCGCCAAGGACTTTGAGCATGCCGCGATTGACTCGTGCCGTTGCTTTGATCGCAGTGCTGTTGCTGGCCCAGCCGGTGCTGGCCCAGCGTCTGCGTCTGGTGGCGGATGGCTGGCCGCCATTCACTGATGCCACCTTGATCAATGGCGGTCTGGCCACGGATATCGTCAGCACAGCCCTGGCCCGTGCGGGGTACGCCAGTGATTTTGAACAGGTGCCCTGGGCCCGTGCGCTCAAGGGCGTAGGGGATGGGCGCTACGATGTGCTGATCAACGCCTGGTACGACGAGGCCCGCACGCAGTTTGGCCAATTTTCTGCTGAGTACCTGCTTAACCGTGTGCGCTTTCTCAAGCGCAGCGACGATGACATTGGTTATCAGGGCCTGGCCGAACTGCGCGACGAGACCATCGCCGTGGTGCGCGGTTACGCTTACTCGGCAGCGTTCGATCAAGACACCCAGCTACAGAAAGTGCCGGTGCATAACTTTGCCATGGCGGTGCGCATGCTCGCGGCGCGGCGGGTGAGGTTGACGCTGGAAGATGAATACGTGGCGCGTTATTACCTGGCTCGGGAGTCGCCGCGGGTGCGCAATACCGTGGCGTTTGTGGGCAAGCCTTTGAGCGAGAACAGCCTGCATATTCTGGTCAGTTTGAAGAACCCCGAGCATGCGCGGATTGTCGCCGGTTTTGATCGGGAGATTGCCAGGATGAAGGCTGATGGCAGTTATGCGCGGTTGATGAAGGCGCATGGGATGTAGCGTGCTTGCGGGCTTCATCGCGGGCAAGCCCGGCTCCCACATTTTGCCCGCATTCTTATGTTGGAGCTCGGTCAAATGTGGGAGCTGGCTTGCCTGCGATAGCGGCCTAAGCCGCGCCGGTATCCTTGATCAGATGCGCCGCCAACGTACGCAACGGCCCCAACTGCCGGCAAATCAACGCCAACTGCGTCTGTACCAGCCGCTGCCCTTCGTCGATTTCATCGGGCATTTGCTCAAGCTCGGCGGCCAGCGCTTCCTCGGCATCACTCTGGATCGCAATCGACTGTTTGTTGGCCAGGCCGGTGGCGATCTCATCAATGCTCGCCGCCAGGCTGTTGCCCGCGCCTTCGATCAAGTGCTCACGCACATCGCTCGGTAGCGAAGTATCGCGATGCGCCCCCAACCCTGACAAATAACTGAGCAAGGTGTGAGACAGCACCAGGAAGCGGAAGCCCACGTCGGCTTCCTTACGGAAGTGCCCCGGCTCCATCAGCATATTGGCCAGGGTGGTGGACAACGCGGCGTCGGCGTTGTGGGCATTGCGGCGGGCCAGGCGGTAAGCCAGGTCGTCGCTCTTGCCTGCGGCGTATTGCTGCATGATCTGGCGCAGGTAGATGCTGTTGCAGGTCAGGGTGTTGGCCAGCACTTTGTTCAAGCGTCGGCCTTGCCAGTCTGGCAGGAACAGGAACACCGCCAGGCCCGCGATCAGGCTACCGAGCAACGTATCGAACAGGCGCGGCAGGAACAGCCCGTAGCCATCGCCCACCTGGTTGAAGCAGAACAGCACCATCAAGGTGATCGCCGCCGTCGCCAGGGTGTAGCGGGTGGTGCGGTTGATAAAGAACACCAGGCCTGCGGCGATAGCGAACATCGACTGCACCACCGGGTTGGGGAACAGATCGAACAGCGCCCAGGCCACGGTGAGGCCGATGGCGGTGCCGATGATCCGCTGGCCGAGCTTGCGCCGGGTGGCGCCGTAGCTCGGTTGGCACACGAACAGGGTAGTGAGGATGATCCAGTAACCCTGAGACGCATGGATGGCGTGCAGGGTGGCGTAGCCGACGGTCAACGCCAGGGACAGGCGCAGGGCGTGGCGAAACAGCAGCGAGGTGGGTGTGAGTTGGGTGCGCAGGCGCGTCCACATTTCCCTGAGGTTGCGCGGGGCGCGGTCCAGCAGGTTGCTGTCGGTGGCGTCGGCCAGGGCATCGGGGTTGCTGGCGTCGCCCAGCAGGCGGTCGAGGGTGGACAGGTTGGCCGCCAGGGCGCGCAAGGAGCGCAGCAGGCCACGCCAGGCCGGGTTGCTCTGGATGCGCAGGTGTTCCAGGGACGCGTTGAGGTCGCCCAGGGCTTCGGCAAAACTGTCGTCATAGATGAACGGTTGGCGCAATTGGATCGACTCGGCCAGGGTCTGGCAGGCCTTGCCTTGCTGGCGCAGCAAGCGCTGGCAGCGAAACAGCACATCGCTGTGGAAGAAGGCTTCAGTGAGGGCGTTGTAGGGGTAGTGGGAGGAACTGGCGCGCTCGTGGATGTCCTGGGCAAGGAAGTAGAGTTTCAGGTAACGGCTGACCTTCGAGCCCGGCCGGCCATTGCCGACGCGGTGCAGGATGATTTCCTTCGCGGCATTCAGCGCAGCGACTACCCGGCCATTTTGCTGGGCCAATTCCAGGCGCCGCGCTTCTACATCCAACTGCCGGATCGGTTCGAACAGGGAGGACTTGAGCTTGAGGTAGCGCCCCAGCTCGCGGAACAACCGCGCCAGGCTCTGCTGCACCGGCTGGTTGGAAAACAGCGCCTGCCACAGCACCGACAACGCGCCGTACCAGGCGGCACCGGCGACCAGCAGCAGGGGCTCATGCCAGAAATCCGTGACGGCGCCGCCGCGCTGGTCCACGCCGATCATGGTGTAGACCGACAGAATCAAGGTGGCCGAAGCAATCGCGCCATAGCGTTCGCCCAGCGCGCCGAGCATGGTCAGGCAGAAACTGGCCAGGGCCAGGGCAATGGCGAAGATCCACGGATAAGGAAACAGCAGCTCTACCGACAGCGCGGCAATGCTGAAACACACCAGTGTCACCGCCAGCGCATTGAGACGGCCTTGCCAACTGTCATCGGTCTCGGCCAGGGCGCTGGCGATAATCCCCAGGAACAGCGGGATCAGCAGCGTCATTTCATCTTGGTACCAACACAACGCCATGCTGCCGGTAAGGGCGATGAACACCCGTACGCTGTAGCTGAATTTATCCAGCGCCCACAGGCGCCGCATGGACTGCTTGAACGAGGTCGATGACATGAAGTCTGGAGTCTTCCGGGACGTTGTCGCTAAATTGAGCCAGTAATGACGCCACGGCAAGCGTGGCGATCACATCCAAGCGCAAAATTTTCAGGATCACTGCAAAACCACTGTGGGAGCTGGCTGGCCTGGGATAGCGGTGTTGGATTCACCGCCGCTATCGCAGGCAAGCCAGCTCCCACAGGGGATTGCATTTCAAGGTGCAAGTCAGGCGTATTGCGCCGCCGCGTAGCCCGAGGCCCAGGCCCACTGGAAATTGAACCCGCCGAGGTGGCCGGTCACATCCAGCACTTCGCCGATAAAGTACAGGCCGGGGCTTTTCAGCGATTCCATGGTCTTGGACGACACTTCTCGCGTATCCACTCCGCCCAGTGTCACCTCGGCGGTGCGATAACCCTCGGTGCCGGCCGGTACCAGTTGCCAGCTCCCCAGTTTTTGCGCGATATCGGCAATTTCAGCGTGGGTGTACTGCTTCATCGGCTTGGACTCGAACCAGCTTTGGGCCAGCAAGTTGGCCATCTTCTTGGTGAAGATCTCGCCCAGCAGGGTTTTCAACTCGCTGTTGGGGTGTTCGGCCTGTTGCTGTTGCAGCCAGGCATGGGCGTCGTGGTCGGGCAGCAGGTTGATTTCTACCGTGTCGCCGGAGTGCCAATACGAGGAAATCTGCAAAATTGCCGGCCCGCTCAGGCCACGGTGGGTGAACAGGATGTTCTCGCGAAAACTCTGGCCGTTGCAGCTCACCAGGCAGTCGACCGAGGTGCCGGACAACTCGCCGCACAACTCCTTGAGCTGGTCGGTGATGGTGAACGGCACCAGCCCGGCGCGGGTCGGCAGCAGTTCGTGGCCGAATTGCCTGGCCACTTGGTAACCGAAACCGGTAGCGCCCAGTGTCGGGATCGACAAACCGCCCGTGGCGATCACCAGCGATTCACAGCGCAGCTCTCCCAAGGTGGTTTGCAGTTGATAGCCGCTTTCGAGCTTGGCGATGGCCTCGATGGAGGTGTCCAGGTGCAGGCTCACGCCGGTCTGGATGCACTCATCGAGCAGCATGCCGAGGATGTCGCTGGACTTGTTGTCGCAGAACAGCTGGCCGAGTTTCTTCTCGTGGTAGGGCACGCCGTGCTTGGCCACCAACCCGATGAAATCCCACTGGGTGTAGCGGGCCAGGGCCGACTTGCAGAAGTGCGCGTTATGCGAGAGAAAATTGGCCGGCTCGGTGTACATATTGGTGAAGTTGCAGCGACCGCCACCGGACATCAGGATTTTCTTGCCGGCCTTGTTGGCGTGGTCGATCAACATCACCTTGCGCCCACGCCCGGCGGCGGTCAGCGCGCACATCAAGCCTGCGGCGCCGGCGCCAATGATCACAACTTCGGTCGAGCGCACAGCCATGTCCTCACAAAACTATTGATTTGAAATGCAATCAACACTGTGGGAGCTGGCTTGCCTGCGATAGCAGTAGTGAATTCACTACAGCCATCGCAGGCAAGCCAGCTCCCACATTGATTCGGTTCCTGCAATGGGAACTCGGTGTTATTACAAAATCCGCACGCGCAGCGAACGGCCCTTGATCTTGCCGTCATTCAAGCGCTGCAACGCTTGCTTGGCGATGCCACGCTCCACGGCCACGAAGGCCTGGAAATCAAAGATCGCGATCTTGCCGACCTGGGCACCCGGAATGCCAGCTTCGCCGGTCAACGCACCGAGAATGTCGCCTGGGCGAACCTTGTCTTTACGCCCGGCGGCGATGCACAGGGTGCTCATCTGCGGCAGCAACGGGCCGCCGCTTTGCGGCTTGAGGTTGTCCAGTTGGTCCCAGTTCAGCGGCGACTTCTGCAGTTGCTCGATGGCCTGGGCGCGGTGGGCTTCGGACGGCGCCACCAGGCTGATGGCGATGCCGGTTTCGCCGGCACGGCCGGTGCGGCCTACACGGTGGATGTGAATTTCCGAGTCGCGGGCCAGTTCGACGTTGATCACCATGTCCAGGGCGTCGATGTCCAGGCCACGGGCGGCGACGTCGGTGGCCACCAGCACCGAGGTGCTGCGGTTGGCGAACATCGCCAATACCTGGTCACGGTCGCGCTGTTCCAGGTCGCCATGCAGGCCGACGGCGGAGATGCCCTTGGCGGTCAGGTGGTCGACGGTTTCCTGCACTTGCTGCTTGGTAAAGCAGAACGCCACGCAGGAGGCCGGGCGGAAGTGCGCCAGCACCTTGGTCACGGCGTCCATGCGCTCTTCCGGGGAGATCTCGTAGAAGCGTTGTTCGATCTGGTCGTCGGAGTGGAACGCTTCGGCTTTCACTTGCTGAGGCGCACGCATGAACTTGGACGCGAGCTGCTTGATGCTCACTGGGTACGTGGCCGAGAACAAGAGGGTTTGGCGGCGCGGTGGGGTCTTGCTGATGATGTCTTCGATGGCGTCATAGAAGCCCATGTCGAGCATGCGGTCGGCTTCGTCGAGGATCAGGGTGTTCAAGCCGTCCAGCACCAGCGAGCCTTTACGCAGGTGCTGCTGGATACGGCCCGGCGTGCCGACGATAACGTGGGCGCCGTGCTCCAGGGAGGCGATCTGCGGGCCGAGGGACACGCCGCCGCACAGGGTCAGTACCTTGATGTTGTCTTCGGCACGGGCCAGGCGGCGGATTTCCTTGGCCACCTGGTCGGCCAGCTCGCGAGTCGGGCACATCACCAGCGCCTGGCAACCGAAGTAGCGCGGGTTGATCGGGTTCAACAGGCCGATGCCGAATGCAGCGGTCTTGCCGCTGCCGGTCTTGGCCTGGGCAATCAGGTCCAGCCCTTTGAGGATCACCGGCAAGCTTTGCGCCTGGATCTGCGTCATCTCGACATAACCCAGCGAGTCGAGGTTAGCCAGCATGGCGGCGGACAGGGGCAAAGTATTAAAAGCGGTGGCGATGGTAGTCACGGGACTGGCTCTGCAAAACAAAATGTCGCGCAGTGTAACAGGCCCCCTTGGGTTTCTTTGTATGTTCTCGACGAGGAGTAGGGGGGCGGCGGCAAGTTATCAGCTGCAAGCCGCAAGCTTGAAGCTTACAACTTGAAGCTTGCAGCTGCTTCAATGCTCGATATCGTGCTCGCGGCTGACGACGCGTTTGCCGTCCTTGGGCGACAGTTGCAGGAAGATCGCCGCCGCCAGCATCGCCATGATGCCCACGGTGAGGAAGGTCAGCTGGAACGCGCCGAGGACACTTTCCACACCGTCATTGCCGGCCTCGGCAGTAAACCCGCCAAGCAACGCGCCGGCACAGGCCACGCCGAGGCTGAGGGACAACTGCGCCACCACCGACAACAAACTGTTGCCGCTGCTGGCCTGGGCGTCGTCGAGGTCGATCAGGGTCACGGTGTTCATCGCCGTGAATTGCAGTGAGTTGATCGCCCCCAGCACCGCCAGCATCGCCAGCAACAGCGGATAGGGTGTCTGTTCGCTGACCAGGCCCATGCTCGCCAGCATCAGGCCCAGGGCCAGGGTGTTGCCGGTCAGGACGATGCGGTAGCCGAGGCGCTCGATAAGAGGGCGCGCGATGGACTTGGCAAACATCGCCGCCGCTGCGAGTGGCAGCATGCTCATCCCGGCTTCCGATGGCGAATAGCCCAGCGCCACTTGTAACAGCAGCGGTACCAGGAACGGCAGTGCGCCGCTGCCCAGGCGCGCAAACAGGTTGCCGAGGATCCCCACGGCAAAGGTGCGCGTCTTGAACAGCACCGGCGAGAACAGCGGGTTATCGATGTGCCCGGCGCGCAGCCAGTACGCCGCCAGGCAGGCAAGCCCGCCGAACAACAGCAACATCACCCGCAGGTGCGGCAGGTGCAGTTCGCCCAGGCCCTCCATGGCGATGGTGATCAGCACCATCGCCGCGCCGAACAGCAGAAAGCCCAGGCCGTCGAAGCGCGTGCGCTCGCTGCCGCGCAGGTCGGGGATGAATTTCCACACGGCATAGCAGCCGATCATGCCCACCGGCAGGTTGATCAGAAAGATCCAGTGCCAGGTCAGGTATTGCACCATCCAGCCGCCCATCGTCGGGCCAAGCAAGGGGCCGAGCAGGCCGGGAATGGTGATGAAGCCCATGATCCGCACCAGCTCGGAGCGCGGATAAGCCCGCAGCACCACCAGCCGCCCGACCGGCAGCATCAGCGCGCCGCCCAGGCCCTGGACCACCCGTGCGCCCACCAGCATGCTCAGGCTACTGGACAGCGCACACAGCAGCGACCCGATGCTGAACAGCATGATCGCGCCAAAGAAAATCTTCTTGGTGCCAAAGCGGTCGGCGATCCAACCCGAAGCGGGAATCAGCAAGGCCACGGTGAGCATGTAGGCGATCACCACCCCTTGCATGCGCAGCGGGTTCTCCGCGAGGTCCTGCGCCATTGCCGGCAGCGCGGTGTTGAGAATCGTCCCGTCCAGCGACTGCATGAAGAAGGCAATCGCCACCACCCAGGGGAGCCAGCGGGCGGTCTTGGCATCGAGAGGGGCACGATTCGGCATGGGATCCCTTTTAATTAGCAGGCTATGTGTTGGCGATTATGCGCTAACCCTTGAGATTTTTCCCCCTGATGGTTCGGTTAAAGCCGATAACACGGCGTGCGGTCCTACTAGAAAATCCACCAAGACGCGGTGCACTGCAAACGCCGCTTCCGGTGATTCAAGGTCCAGCAGATGGCCGGTGTGGTCGGCCACGGCAAAGCTGCTGCGGCCTACATAGTGTTTGAACAGCTGGGCCTCGGCCGCCGGGGTGTATTCATCTAGCGCGCCGTTGAGAAAATGCACCGGTGTTTCAATCTGCTTGAGCGCCGGCAGGTAATTGCCATCGCCCAAGGCCAACACTTGGTGAATATGAAAGCGCGCCTGGCGGTACTCGGTAGTGGCCATGGTCGACAGGTGCCGATGGTTATTGCGCTTGAGGCGGGGCGATAAGTATTTGCCAACCGTCTCATTGAGCAGATGGCCGACCGCCGACTTGTCATCGGCCTCGATCAGCACACGCACGCGCTCGACATATTCCAGCATCGCCTGGTTGAGGTTGGGCGCCAGGGCCATCACCACCGAGCTTTCGATGGAGGGCGGGTTGTGCGCCAGGGTCAACAGCGTGGAGATACCGCCCCATGATGCCGAAACCAGATGGTTGACCGCAAAGCGCGCTACCAAGGCACGCAGGATTTGCACCTCGTCGTCCTTGGTGACCAGGTCGAGTTCGGTGTTGTGCTCGCGTGACAAGCCAGAGAAGGGCAAGTCGAACAGCAGCACATTGAAATGCTCGGCCAGGCATTTGCTGGTACGGGCAAAGGAGCGCGTGGTGGATAGCGCGCCGTTGACCATCAGTACGGTTTTTCTGTGCGGGTCGTTACCCAGTTGCTCGACGTGAACGTTGTAGTGCTTGTACAACTTCTCAATGACAAAACTTCCATGGTTCATCTCAAGACTCCAGCTTGCCTTTCCCGGGCAAGGTTATGCTCTCGTGGGCAGGGGGTGGCGGAAAGCCATTAACCGTTATAACGAGGAATACGCAGAGCGACAACAGGCCGAACGGCCAAAGTAGGCGGGATAGAAATTTCGTCGCAGCGCAGATGACTGTTCTGTAGGAGCGAGCTTGCTCGCGAAAAACGTCAACGATAACGCAGTGCTGACAGCCAGCCCGCGGTGTCTATGGGTTCTTCGCGAGCAAGCTCGCTCCTACAGTTTATAAGGTCAGCGTCAGGCGTTTTACCAAAGCCCCGGGAAGCAGGTTGGAAGCGGTATTGCGCTGGCTGTAGGTACTGGCCGACAACAGCAGCTCCCGATCAGCGGTCAGCGCTTCCAATTGCGAACCGAGCAACTGATAGACACTGTCATCAAAGCGCATGGTGCTGACCGGCGCCTGGATCTCGCCGTTTTCCACCCAGAAGGTCGCAAAGCGCGTCATGCCGGTCAGGCGCGCTGCCGGCAGGTCGGAGTAGTTCAGGTACCAGAGGTTGCTGATATACAGCCCGGTGCCCAACTGCTTGAGAATATCGGCCTGGGCCAGGTTGCCGGCCGCCATTTGCAAGGCGCTGGGCGACTCGTCGCTGCTGGCGCCGTTGGTGTTCAAGCCGTATTCGGCGGCGCTGCGCGAGTTGACCAACTGGCCCTCGGCCTGGCCTGCGTTGATCAAGGTGACATCCTTGCGCGGGTAGCCTTCAGTGGAAAACGCCTGGCTCAGGGAGCCGCTGATCTGCTCATCCACCGTCACCAGCGGGCTCAGTGACTGCTCACCCGCATATAGGCGTTGCAACGAACTGCCTTTGCTGGCGATGGCCTGGGCCGAAAAACCACCCCAGGTGATGATGCTGATGATTTCTTCCAGCGCTGCCGGCGCAAGGTAAGCGCGGTATTGGCCGGGCGCCAGGTTGTGCAGTGGGCGCCCGAGAAACGCCAGTTGCTCACGGGCCTGTTGGAAACGCGCGGCGAAGTCAGCGCTGTTCCAGGTGTGCCCGGCGTAGCTGGCTTTTACCGCTTCGCCATTGGCGTGGAACAGGCTGAAGTCGAAATTGAAGCTGTTAGCCCGGTGCCAGCCGAACGCGCCCGTTGAGCTGGCGAAACCACGGCTGATGGGGCCGGCGGCGTAGAAACCGACCAGGTCCACGCCGTCGGCGGCCTGGCTGATATCGTCCAGCACTTGGGCCAGTTCCGGCAGCGGGCGCAGCTGTTCGTTATGGTTTTGCCAGGCGTCGGGATTCAGCAGCAGGTACGGGTCAGGCGGCAACAGCGGCAAGGTCTCGCGCAGTTGTTGCAGGCCATTCGCCAGGCGCTGGCGATCCAGCTCCGCCTCGCCGGACAGGGTGATACCCAGGTCGGCGTGGCGCCCATCGTTGATCAGCTTGAGGTTCAGGCTGGCCTGCTGTACCTGGCCGGCCTGGCGCACCTGCGCGTGGTTGAAGCGCACGAACTCGGACGCCTCATCCGCATAGCCGAGGTGAAATTGTTCTTGATCGGTGACCGCCTGCTTGAGCCAATCCACCAGAGCCTTGAAGTGGTTCATCAGGCATCTCCCCCAAATACATCGACATTGCTGAATACACAGGCCGGCGACGCATGGCCGACACGGATCACCTGGTTGGGTTCGCCCTTGCCGCAGTTCGGCGTGCCCAACACCTTGAAGGTGCTGGCATCGCCCACCGCGCTGAGCTTGCGCCAGAACTGCGCGGAAATCGCCCGGTAGTTGGGGTTCTTCACCACGCCCTTGAGTTCGCCGTTTTCGATCAACTGGCCCCACTCGCAGCCGAACTGGAACTTGTTGCGCGCATCGTCGATGGACCACGAACGGTTGGTCGACATCAGGATGCCGTTCTCGATGCCGCCCACCAGTTGCGCGAGGCTTTTATCCCCAGGTTCGATATTCAGGTTGGCCATGCGGTCGATAGGTGCACGGTTCCAGCCGCAAGCGCGGCTGTTGGCGACGCCTGGCAGGTTGGCGCGAAATTGCGACAAGGCCCCGCCCAAGGGCTTGAGCAGCAGGCCCTCGCGAATCAGAAATTGCTTGCTGGCAGGCGTGCCGTCGTCGTCATGGCCGTAGCTGGCAAGCTGTTCGGGGATGTCCGGGTCGAAGGTGACGTTGAGCAACGGTGAGCCATATTGCAGGTGGCCGAAGTCGCTGGCTTTCACAAAACTGGTGCCGGCGTAATTGCGCTCGTCACCGAGGATGCGATCCAGCTCCAGGGGGTGGCCGATGGATTCGTGGATCTGCAGGATCATCTGGTCGGGCATCAGCAGCAGGTCACGCGGGCCGTGGGGCGTATTCGGTGCGAGCAGCAATTGCAGGGCTTCGTCGGCCACCTTGCGGGCGGCGCCCACCAGGCCAAAGCGCTGGATCACGCCGGCACTGCCTTGCTGGCCGAAGTTGGTACCGCCCAGGGTGCGGGTCTGGCTGTCATTGCCGTCGAAGGCGGTCACGCTCAAGCCGGGGAACACGAAACGCTGGGCCTGACGCAATTGCGCGCCGGCGCTGTTGAGGTAGATCTGTTCGACCCGCGTGGTTCCCAGGCTGACTTCCCAGCTCACCAGGCGCTCATCCTTGGGCACGGCGGCGGACTCATCGCCGAGCAATTGGTAGCAGTCGCTCAGGGACGGGAAGGGCTGGTCGAGGTCGGGCGACAGGTAGTCGGCGACGTCGCTGGACATCGGTTGCTGGTGCAGGTCGAGCAGGGCGTGGGGCTTGATAAGCCGGGCTTGCTGTTCCGCACGCTCAAGGGCGGTTTGCAGGCCGGCAAGGGAAATATCGTTGGTCGCGGCGTAGGCTTCTACCCCGTTGAGACGCACGGTGAGCATGGCGCCTTCGTCATGGCCCAGGTGAGGCGGCTCGGCGACGTTCTTGCGCACCGACAGGTACTGGCCGGATTCGCGTACGTAGCGCAGGGAGAAAAATTCGGCGGTGGTGCGCAGGGCACCGAAGTGTTTCTTGAGCGTGGCGTGGTGTTCGAACATGGGGCCTTCCTTGTGGGCGGCTCGGCGCGGGCAGGCGAACAGAGTAGGCCTGGGCGGGGAGCTGATCAAGGGAGGTTTTGTTGTGTCTGGTCGGGCCTCATCGCGGGCAAGCCCGCTCCCACATTTTGAGTTGTGAACCCATTCAACTGTGGGAGCTGGCTTGCCTGCGATGCGGGCCCCGCGGTGCTTGAGTTACTGCGCCAATGGCCCCACTTCACGCAACGGCTTGCCACGCACCGGCGCATCGCCTGCTACGTAGTAGTCGGCGGTGCTGCGCGGCAGTGGCTGGCGGCCACGGATCTTGTCGGCGATTTTCTCGGCGATCATGATCGTTGGCGCGTTCAGGTTGCCGGTGGTGATGATCGGCATGATCGAGGCATCGACCACCCGCAAGCCCTGCATACCATGTACGCGGCCTTCGCCATCGACTACGGCCATCTCGTCGGTGCCCATCTTGCACGAGCAGGACGGGTGGAACGCGGTCTCGGCGTGCTCGCGGATGAACTTGTCCAACTGCTCATCGGTTTGCACGTCGATGCCCGGGCTGATTTCGCGGCCGCGGTACGGGTCCAGTGCCGGCTGCTGCATGATTTCACGGGTCAGGCGGATGCCATCGCGAAATTCCTGCCAGTCCTGCTCGGTGGCCATGTAGTTAAAGAGGATGCTCGGGTAGTCCCGTGGGTTCTTCGACTTCAGATGGATACGGCCACGGCTTGGCGAACGCATGGAACCCATGTGCGCCTGGAAACCGTGCTCTTTCACACCGTTGCTGCCGTTGTAGTTAATCGCTACCGGCAGGAAGTGGTACTGGATGTTCGGCCACTCGAATTCTTCACGGGTACGGATAAACCCGCCCGCTTCGAACTGGTTGCTGGCGCCGATGCCGGTGCCGTTGAACAGCCATTCGGCACCAATCGCCGGCTGGTTGTACCAGAGCAGCGAAGGGTACAGCGACACCGGCTGGGTGCACGCATATTGCAGGTACAGCTCAAGGTGGTCCTGCAGGTTTTCACCCACGCCCGGCAGGTCGTGGACCACTGGGATATCGAGGCTTTCCAGCAATTTGGCCGGGCCGACGCCAGAGCGCTGCAGCAGTTGCGGCGAAGCGATTGCGCCGCTGCACACCAGTACTTCTTTACGCGCACGGGCTTCAACACGTTCTTCGGCGGCGCCGATCAGGTAACGCACGCCAACCGCACGCTTGCCTTCGAACAGTACTTTGTCGGTGAGGGCATGGGTGACGATGGTCAGGGTCGAACGCTTTTTAGCCGTGTCCAGGTAACCGCGAGCGGTGCTGGCGCGACGGCCGTTCGGCGTGACGGTACGGTCCATCGGGCCGAAGCCTTCTTGCTGGTAGCCGTTCAAGTCTTCGGTACGTGGGTAACCGGCCTGTACGCCCGCTTCAACCATGGCGTGGAACAGCGGGTTGTTGCCCGCTTTCGGCGTGGTCACGCTGACCGGGCCATCGCCACCGTGCCAATCGTTGGGGCCGATGTCGCGGGTTTCGGCTTTGCGGAAATACGGCAGGCAGTCCAGGTAGGTCCAGTCTTCCAGGCCCGGCAGCTTCGACCAATTGTCATAGTCCATGGCGTTGCCACGGATGTAGCACATGCCGTTGATCAGGGAAGAGCCACCCAGGCCCTTGCCGCGACCGCATTCCATCCGGCGACCGTCCATGTGGGGCTCTGGATCGGTTTCGTAGGCCCAGTTGTAGCGGCGGCCTTGCAACGGGAAGGCCAGGGCGGCTGGCATCTGGGTACGGAAGTCGAGGCGGTAGTCCGGGCCACCGGCTTCCAGCAGCAAAACGGTGACGCCTTCGTCTTCGGTCAGACGGGTGGCAAGGGTGTTGCCTGCTGATCCTGCGCCAACAATGATGTAGTCGTATTCTTGAGTCATTTGTACTCCGGGGAGCTGCAAGCTCCAAGCTTCAAGCTGCAAGAAGAGCAGCGAGCGGTGTATCTGGGAGGTGCGGCAAACCAAACTGCTTTTACTTGCAGCTTGAAGCTTGCCGCTAGTAGCTGGGTCAGCTAATCAAAATACCGAAGCGTACTCACCCAGCTCGACTTGCACGGACTTGATGCGCGTGAAGTTATTGAGCGAGCTGATACCGTTCTCACGGCCCACGCCCGACTGCTTGTAGCCACCAACCGGCATCTTCGCGTCGGACTCGCCCCAGGCGTTGATCCAGCAGATACCGGCTTCCAACTGGTGAATCACGCGGTGGGCGCGGTTCAGGTCCTTGGTCACCAGGCCAGCGGCCAAGCCGAAGTCGGTGTCGTTGGCGCGACGGATCACTTCTTCTTCGGTTTCATAGGTGAGGATGCTCATCACCGGGCCAAAGATTTCTTCACGCACGATCACCATGTCATCAGTGCAGTCGGTGAACACAGTCGGGGCCACGAAGGCGCCTTTGGCGAAGTCGCCGTCGGTCAGGCGGTCGCCGCCGCACAGCAGGCGGGCGCCTTGCTCTTTGCCTTTGGCGATGTAGCCCAGCACGCTTTCCATGTGGGCGAAGCTGACCAGCGGGCCGAAGTTGGTGTTTTCGTCTTCCGGGTTGCCGATGCGAATACGCGCCACACGCTCAACGATCTTGGCTTCGAACGCGGCTTGCAGGTGCTTGGGCACGAACACGCGGGTGCCGTTGGTGCAGACCTGGCCGGAACTGTAGAAGTTGGCCATCATGGCGGTGTCGGCGGCGCGGTCGAGGTCGGCGTCGTCGAAAATGATCAGCGGGGACTTGCCGCCCAGCTCCATGGTCACGTCTTTGAGCGAGGAGCTCGACGCGCTGGCCATGACTTTCTTGCCGGTGTCGGTGCCGCCGGTGAAGGAGACTTTTTCGATGCGCGGGTGCTCGGTCAGCCAGGTGCCGACTTCACGGCCGCTGCCGGTCAGTACGTTGAACACGCCCGCTGGAACGCCAGCCTCGGTGTAGATCTCGGCCAGTTTCAGGGTGGTTAGCGAGGTGACTTCGCTTGGCTTGAAGATCATCGCGTTACCGGCAGCCAGGGCCGGTGCGGATTTCCACAGGGCGATCTGGATCGGGTAGTTCCACGCGCCGATACCGGCGACCACACCCAGCGGCTCGCGGCGGGTGTAGACAAACGAGGTGTCGCGCAGTGGGATCTGCTCGCCTTCGATGGCTGGCACCAGGCCGGCGTAGTATTCCAGCACGTCAGCACCGGTGACGATGTCGACGTACTTGGTTTCGGAAAAGGCTTTACCGGTGTCCAGGGTTTCCAGGGCGGCCAGCTCATCGTTGCGCTCGCGCAGGATGTCCACGGCACGACGCAGGATGCGCGAACGCTCCATGGCGGTCATGGCGGCCCAGATTTTCTGGCCTTTTTCAGCGCTGACCACGGCACGTTCAACGTCATCGAAGGTGGCGCGTTGCACTTGGGCGAGAACTTCACCGTTAGCCGGGTTGATGGCTTCGAAGGTGGCATCGCTGCCAGCGTCGCTGTAGCCGCCGTCAATGTAGAGTTTTTGCAGGTCGAAACGGGCCATAAAGTCCTCGCAAGTGCATAAGTGGTTGGCATTACCCGCCGAACAGTGGGCCATGGGGGTGTGGCAACACTGAGCGGCGGACGTTCAGGGGTTGAGCATTTATAAGGGCTCTAACTCACCTGCTTGGCCAATTGGAAATCCATGTATTCGTAAGCGATCCGTTGCGCCTGCTCCGTGTCGAAAGCGTCTCCCGACAGGGCGCCGCGCAACCACAAACCGTCGATCAAAGCCGCCAGGCCGCGGGCTGCGCTGCGTGCCTCGGGTAACGGCATCGCACGGCGGAACTGGCAACACAGGTTGGAATACAGACGGTGATCGTTGATCCGCTGCAACCTGTGCAATGACGGGTGGTGCATGCTGGTGGCCCAGAAGGCCAGCCAGGTTTTCATTGCCGGGCCGTTGACCTGGCTGGCGTCGAAGTTGCCTTCGATGATCACCTGAAGGTGCGCCCGTGGGCTGTCATCCTTCAAGGCACGCCTGCGTTCTTGCACGTTCTCGATCAGCGCATTCATCAGGTAGCGCATCGTCGCTGCGATCAGGCCGTTCTTGTCCTGAAAGTAGTGGCTGATGATGCCGTTCGAGACGCCGGCCAGACGGGCGATCAGCGCAATGCTGGCATCTCCCATCCCGACCCGATCGATGGCCGTCAACGTGGCTTCGATCAACTGCTGGCGGCGTATGGGTTGCATACCGACCTTGGGCATGTAGCACCTCTCCTTAGGCCTGCCGATGGGCGATCCACGTCCGTCGGCTTGAGGGCCAGTCTATTTTGTTTTGATTGAACGTTCAATCAACAAAGAATAAGATCTGCGACAAATGGTCGCTGCCTACAGATGTTTCCTACCTGCGAGCTGCAACCTTAGACACCTGCAAAAACCCTTGAAACAGGCCACTTCAGAGCCTGGTCACCGCTTCGGCGGGCTCAAGAATTTTCGGGGTGTCTTTATAACACCCGTCCGTCGACTGCCGAAAAATCGATGTCCCGGGATAACCGTTGCCTTGTGTTTCTCTCTCGCACTGCCTGGAGCATCTGCGCCATGAGTTCTGCCTCTCTTATAAAGACCCCACCGGAAAAGGTTCGGGTCAACGGTTGGGTGTTCTACACCTCCACCGCGCTGATTTTATTGTTGACCGCCATTCTGATCGTCGCCCCGCAGGAGGCCGGGCGCCTGCTCGGCATAGCACAGGCCTGGCTGTCGAAAAGCTTTGGCTGGTACTACATGGTGGTCATCGCCGCCTACCTGGTGTTTGTGGTCGGCCTGGCGTTTTCGTCCTATGGGAAACTTAAGCTGGGTGCGAAGGACGATACCCCAGACTTCAGCTACGGCGCCTGGGCCGGCATGTTGTTCTCGTCGGGTATCGGCATCTCGCTGTTGTATTTCGGTGCGTCCGAGCCGCTGGACCACTACTTCAACCCGCCCGAAGGCGCTGCCGCCAGCAATGGCGCAGCACGCCAGGCGCTGCAGCTGACCTTCCTGCACTGGGGCCTGCACGGCTGGGCGATCTATGCGCTGGTGGGCCTGGCCGTGGCGTACTTTGCCTACCGCCACAACCAGCCGCTGGCCTTGCGTTCGGCGCTGTACCCGCTGGTGGGTGAGCGTTGGGTGAAGGGCGCGGCTGGCCATGCGGTAGACGGTTTCGGCATGTTCGTGACCCTGCTGGGGCTGGTGACCAACCTGGGGATCGGCTCGATGCAGGTGTCGTCGGGGCTGGAAAACCTGTTCGGCATGGAGCACAGCAACACCAACCTGCTGATCGTGATCATCGTGATGAGCACCGTGGCGACCATCGCCGCCGTGTCGGGTGTGGAAAACGGTATTCGCCGCCTCTCCAACCTCAACATCGTGTTGTTCAGCGGTTTGCTGATCTTCGTGCTGCTGTTCGGCCCCACCTTGCACCTGCTCAATGGCCTGGTGCAGAACACTGGTGATTACCTCAACGGTATCGTGCTGAAAACCTTCGACCTGTATGTGTACGAAGGCGACGGTGCCAAGACCGAACGCTGGATGGGCCTGTGGACCCTGTTCTACTGGGCCTGGTGGATTTCCTGGGCGCCATTTGTGGGCATGTTCATCGCGCGTATTTCCCGTGGGCGTACCGTGCGTGAACTGGTGGCTGGCGTATTGCTGATCCCGCTGGGCTTTACCCTGGCGTGGCTGTCGATCTTCGGCAACTCGGCCCTGGATCTGGTGTTGAACCATGGGGCGGTGGAGTTGGGCAAGACGGCGCTGGAGCAACCGTCCATGGCCATCTACCAACTGCTTGAGCATTACCCGGCGTCGAAAGTGGTGATCGGCGTGTCGATCTTTGTGGGCTTCGTGCTGTTCCTGACGCCTGCGGACTCCGGCGCGGTGATGATGGCCAACCTTTCCTGCAAAGGCGGCAATGTGGATGAAGACGCGCCGCACTGGTTGCGTATCTTCTGGTCGGCGGTGATCACCCTGGTGACCATCGGCCTGCTGTTTGCCGGCAACTTTGAAGCCATGCAAACCATGGTGGTGCTGGCGGGGCTGCCGTTCTCGGTGGTGCTGGTGTTCTTTATGTTCGGTTTGCACAAGGCCATGCGCCAGGACGTGGCCATCGAACAGGAGCAGGCGCAATTGGCTGAACGCGGGCGTCGTGGTTTCAGCGAGCGCTTGAGCGCCCTGGATCTGCAACCGAGCCAGGCCACCGTGCAGCGCTTTATGGACAAGCACGTAACGCCGGCGTTGGAAGAAGCCGCGAGTGCGTTGCGTGATCAGGGCCTGGAAGTGCAGACCCTGCTGGGCAAATCCAAGCGCTGCATCGGCGTGCGGATCGAGATGGACGAGGGCAACCCGTTTGTCTACGAAGTGAGCCTGGATGGCTACTCGGCGGCACCGGCTGACCTGCCTGAAGAAGAGCGCACCCGTTACTACCGTGCCGAGGTGTACCTGCACAACGGGCCGCAGGAGTATGACCTGATGGGCTTCACCCAGGAGCAGATCACCCGGGATGTGCTCGATCAGTTTGAAAGCCATCGGCAGCTCCTTGGCCGGGTCTATAGCTGATAGTTGAGCTGGCGGCGCCCTCACTGGCGCCGCTGTTGCAAGCATTGAATGCGGTCGAATGTGGGAGCTGGCTTGCCTGCGATAGCAAGGGTGAATCCAGCATAGCTATCGCAGGCAAGCCAGCTCCCACATTGACCGCATTCCTTCAGTTGGGGCCTTAGCCCAAGTTCTTGCCTAAGAGGGCGTGGTAGAGCTCACTGTCCCCCAGTATCCCCACCACCTTGTTGTTGTCATGCAGCACCAGCTTGTTGCCTGTCTGGTAGCGAATCTGCAACGCATCGCGCATGCCGATGTTCGAGTCCACCAGGGTCGGTACGCGGCCCAAGCCTTCCACGGCCTGCCCTGGCGCCCAGTTCTGCAGGTTCATCGTCACGCCATTCTGGCGTGCGCCCTGGATGGTGTTGCCTTCAGCCAGGTCCAGCCAAGAGTCGCCACCCGGATCAAGGCACACCGAACCGTTCACACGCGTGCAGTTATCCAGGGTGCGCATCAGGCTGCGCCCGCACAGCACGTTCAGCGGGTTGGTATGGGCGACGAAGGTGCGCACATAGTCATCCGCCGGGTTCAGCACAATCTCTTCCGGCACGCTGTACTGGATGATCTTGCCGTCTTTCATGATTGCGATACGGCTGCCAAGCTTGAGTGCTTCATCCAGGTCGTGGCTGACGAACACGATGGTCTTGCTCAACTTGCGTTGCAGTTCCAGCAGTTCATCTTGCAAGCCTTGGCGGATCAGCGGGTCGAGGGCCGAGAAGGGTTCGTCCATCAGCAGGATATCGGCGTCCATCGCCAGGGCGCGAGCCAGGCCGACGCGCTGCTGCATGCCGCCGGACAACTCATCGGGCTTCTTGTTGCGCCATTGGCTCAGGCCCACCAGTTCGAGTTTCTCATCCACCAGCGTGCGCCGTTCTTTCTCTGGGCGGCCCTGCATCTCCAGGCCGAAGCTGATGTTCTCGCGCACCGTCAGCCAAGGCATCAGGGCGAACTTCTGGAACACCATGGCGATGCGTTTGGTGCGCATCATTTTAAGTTCGGCAGGGGTGCAGGAGGCGATGTCGATCTGGCGACCTTCATGCTCCACAAACAGCTGGCCACGGCTGACGGTATTGAGGCCGTTGATGCAGCGCAGCAAGCTGGACTTGCCTGAGCCCGAGAGGCCCATCAGCACACAGATCTCGCCTTTCTCGATGTCCAGGCTGGCCTTTTCAACGCCGACAATCTGCCCGGTCTTCTTCAGGATTTCGTTACGGCTCATGCCCTGGTCCAGCAGCTTGAGCGCTTCGCGTGGGTCTTTGGAAAAGATTACGTCGACATTGTCGAATCGGATAATGCTCATGCATCACCCCCTACTTTAGCGTCGGGTTGTTTACAGATACGGTCGAGCATGATGGCGAGCAACACAATGGCCAGGCCCGCTTCAAAGCCCAAGGCAATGTCTGCGGTGTTGAGTGCGTTGACCACCGGCTTGCCGAGGCCATCAGCGCCCACCAGGGCCGCGATCACCACCATCGACAGCGACAGCATGATGCACTGGGTAATGCCGGCGGCGATGCTCGGCATGGCGTGGGGCAGTTCAATGCGTGAGAGCAACTGGCGGCGCGAGCAGCCAAAGGCCTTGCCGGCGTCCATCAGCTCTTGCGGGACATCACGGATACCCAGGTAGGTCAGGCGGATCGGCGCGGCAATCGCGAACACCACCGTGGAAATCAGCCCAGGCACCACACCCAGCCCGAAGAGGGTCAGGGTAGGGATGAGGTAGACGAAGGTCGGCACGGTCTGCATCAGATCGAGTACCGGCCGCATCATGGTGTAGAACATCGGTTTATGCGCGGCAACAATGCCCAGCGGCACACCGATGACCACGCAGACCAGGGTGGCGAACAGCACCTGGGCGAGGGTTTCCATGGTTTCCTGCCAGTACCCCAGGTTGAGGATCAGCAGGAAGGAGGCGATGACAAAAACAGTCAGTCCCCATTTACGTTGAATAAAGTGAGCCAGCAGCGCAATCAGACCGATCAATGCCAGTGGATTGAACCAGGTCAGCGCAAACGTCACGCCGTGGATCATCGTTTCCAGTGTCGATGCGATTGCGTCGAAGTAGTTGGCCCCGTGTTGGGTCAACCAGTCGACGAAGGCAGCGATGTACTGGCCTAGTGGGATTTTCTGTTCAGTCAGCATGGTAGTGAATGTCCACATGCGAAGGGGAAAACATCCCAGGCCAGCGCACCGGCCTGGGGTCAGCGGGTGCTATTTGGCGAGGTAAGCTTTAACGGCATCGAGCCCTGGTTTGCCATCAACGGTGGTGACACCGGCGAGCCAGGTGTCGAGCACTTGCGGGTTCTTTTGCAGCCAGGCCTTGGCGGCAGCATCGGCCTTCATCTTGTCGTCCAGGACGTTCCCCATCAGGGTGCTTTCCATGTCGAGGGTGAACACCAGGTTCTTCAGCAACTGACCAACGTTGCTGCATTCCTGGGTGTAGCCTTTGCGGGTGTTGGTGTAGATGGTGGCCTGGCCGTAGTTGGGGCCGAACGAGTCGTCACCACCGGTCAGGTACTTCATCTTGAAGCGGGTGTTCATCGGGTGCGGTTCCCAGCCGAGGAACACGATGGCCTGGTTGCGCTTGGAGGCGCGTTCAACCTGGGAGAGCATGCCGGCTTCGCTGGATTCAACCACTTTGAAGCCGGCGGTTTTCAGGCCGAAGGCATCTTTGTCGATCAGCGTCTGGATGGTGCGGTTGCCATCGTTGCCCGGCTCGATGCCGTAGATCTTGCCGCCCAGCTCATCCTTGAATTTGGCGATGTCGGCGAAGTCCTTCAGGCCCTTGTCGTACAGCGCTTGTGGGACTGCCAGGGTGTACTTGGCGTTCTCCAGGTTGGCGCGCACGGTTTCCACGGTGCCGGCATCACGGTACTGCTTGATGTCGTTTTCCATGGTCGGCATCCAGTTGCCGAGGAAAATGTCCATGTTCTTGCCGTCGGCCAGGGACTTGTAAGTCACGGGTACCGAAATCATCGTGGTGCGCGGCTTGTAGCCCAGGCCCTTGAGGATCTCGCTGGTGGTCGCGGTGGTGACGGTGATGTCGGTCCAGCCGACATCGGAGAAGTTGACGGTCTTGCACTGTTCCGGTTCTGCGGCGTGTGCCACGACTGGCAGACTCAGCATGGCGGCCAACAACAACGAGGGTGAACCTTTCATGTGGGTAGACTCCTGTGTCTTTTCTGGCGGCATTCGCCGCGCTTTATAAGTGTTGCGGTTGGAGCGTGCGACAACAGCTCTGGCGCGGTGCCTTGCAAACGAGTCGAGACTGATCATGTACCAGTGAAAATCTGACGCCTACAGGGGGCGTCGTATCCAGTACAGGGAGGGTCGCATCCAGTACCGATGACGTCGCTTACAGGTTTTTCCGAAGGTAAAACTGCTGTTTTTACCCTTCTGCACCGCAAAAAACGGCCAAAACTGGCGTTCGCACGCGAGCGCCGCTGGTGAGCATGAGTGCGTCGGTGTGAGACGCCGTGATGACGAATAAAAGCTTGATGATGCCGCCATCTGGGCGATCTGAGCGTAGCACCTCGTTCAAGCCCGGCCCGTGCTTATCGAGGAGTTTCACGTTAATGGCTATCAGCGTTTTCGACCTGTTCAAGATCGGCATCGGGCCTTCGAGTTCGCACACCGTGGGGCCCATGCGCGCCGCAGCGTTGTTTGTTCAAGGGTTGCGTGAACGCGGGTGGCTGGAACAGGTGCAGCGTGTCGAAGTGCAACTGTACGGCTCGCTGTCGGCCACCGGCATCGGTCATGGCAGCGACACCGCCACCATCATGGGCCTGATGGGCGAATGGCCGGACGCAATCGACCCCACGCAAATTGGCGCCCGCATTCACACCTTGCGCGAAACCGACACGCTGCTGCTGGACGGGCGTTTGCCGGTGCCGTTTGTGTGGGCGCGGGACATGCGCCTGCTCGATGAGAACCTGCCGTTTCATCCCAATGCCATGACCCTGGTGGTATTCGGCGAAAACGGCGAGTTGCACCGCGACACCTATTACTCGGTGGGCGGCGGTTTCGTGGTGGATGAAGCCCAGGCCCAAAGCGGTGTGGCGGACATGGACCGCACCGAGCTGCCCTATGACTTTTCCAGTGCCGTGGAGCTGCTGCAGCTGTGCAAGACCCACAACCTGCGCGTTGCCGAACTGATGCTGGCGAATGAAAAAACCTGGCGCAGCGAAGAAGAAATTCGTAGCGGCCTGATGAACCTCTGGCGCGCCATGCAAGATTGCGTGGAGCAGGGCCTCAAGCACGAGGGTATTCTGCCCGGCGGCTTGAACGTGCGCCGTCGCGCTGCCAAGTTGCACCGCAGCTTGCAGGAGCTGAACAAGCCCAATGTGATCGGCTCGACCTTGAGCGCCATGGAATGGGTCAACCTGTTCGCCCTGGCGGTCAACGAAGAAAACGCCGCCGGTGGGCGCATGGTCACGGCGCCTACCAATGGCGCGGCGGGGATCATCCCGGCGGTGTTGCACTACTTTATGAAGTTCAGTGAAGAAGTCACCGAAGCCAACGTGGTCGACTATCTGCTGGGCGCGGCAGCGGTGGGCATCCTGTGTAAAAAGAATGCCTCGATCTCGGGGGCCGAAGTCGGTTGCCAGGGCGAGGTCGGTTCCGCATGTGCGATGGCCGCAGCCGGGTTGGCGGAGATTCTCGGCGCCACGCCGGAGCAACTGTGCAACGCCGCCGAAATCGGTTTGGAACATAACCTTGGCCTGACCTGCGACCCGGTGGGCGGTTTGGTGCAAGTGCCGTGTATCGAGCGCAATGCGATCGCGGCGGTGAAGGCGATCAACGCGGCGCAAATGGCGCTGCGTGGCGATGGCCAGCACTTCATCTCGTTGGACCGGGTGATCCGCACCATGCGTGATACCGGGGCCGATATGCATGACAAGTACAAAGAGACATCGCGGGGTGGGTTGGCGGTGAGTGCGGTTGAATGTTGAGTCATTGATATTGCTATCGCAGGCAAGCCAGCTCCCACAGGGGAACGCATTCCAAAGGTGGGAGCCGGGCTTGCCCGCGATTGCTATCGTGCAGATACAATTGCTCACAAAGTGAACACCCTCAGCCAAAATCGCCACCTTTTAGCGCGTCGCAAATAGATAAGTAGCTTCCGAACGATTCCTACACGATCACACGCCTGATGTGCTTTGGGTGACAGACTTCTCCTACGCCCGCAAAGCGCCTTCCCACAAGTGCTACCGATCTGCTCACACCCCTTGAACCCCGCCCGTTAGGCGTCATATCCCGCGCTTCACGTGCGGGCTTGTATAGACGCATCAACAGGTCGTTTTCAGGAGTTCTTGAATAGCCATTCAATTTTAGGCATGGCATTTGCTCTATCAATTACAAAGCCTCTCCTTTCCAGGACGAGCGCAATAACAAGAGCCTCGCCTGAGGCCACCACCTGCTTTGTGTGATGTGAGGAGATACTGCGATGACGTCGACCAACTCCGGGGCCCAACCCCAGAACCGTGCGCCTCAATCCATCGGCTTTTTGCTGCTGGACAATTTCACGCTGATTTCCCTGGCGTCAGCCGTGGAGCCACTGCGCATGGCCAACCAGCTGTCCGGCCGCGAGCTGTATCGCTGGACAACCCTGAGTGTCGACGGCAACCAGGTGTGGGCCAGCGATGGCCTGCAAATCACCCCCGATGCCTCCATGCACAAAGCCCCCGTCCTGGACACGGTCATCGTGTGCGGCGGCGTGGGTATCCAGCGCACCGTCACCCGTGAACATGTGTCGTGGCTGCAAAGCCAGGCGCGCCAGTCTCGCCGCCTTGGCGCGGTGTGCACCGGCAGCTGGGCCCTGGCCTGCGCCGGCTTGCTCGACGGCTTTGATTGCAGCGTGCACTGGGAATGCCTGGCGTCGATGCAGGAAGCCTTCCCGCGGGTGGCCATGAGCACGCGCCTGTTCACCCTCGACCGCAACCGCTTCACCAGCTCCGGCGGCACCGCGCCCCTGGACATGATGCTGCACCTGATCAGCCGCGACCACGGCCGTGAATTGTCGGCCGCCATCTCCGAGATGTTCGTGTACGAACGCATCCGCAACGAACAGGATCACCAGCGTGTGCCGCTCAAGCACATGCTCGGCACCAACCAGCCGAAGCTGCAGGAAATCGTCGCGCTGATGGAAGCCAACCTCGAAGAGCCGATCGACCTGGACGAACTGGCGGTGTATGTCGCCGTGTCGCGCCGGCAGTTGGAGCGGCTGTTCCAGAAATACCTGCACTGCTCGCCGTCGCGCTACTACCTCAAGCTGCGCCTGATCCGCGCACGGCAACTGCTCAAGCAGACGCCGATGTCGATCATCGAAGTTGCCTCGGTGTGCGGGTTTGTGTCTACGCCGCACTTTTCCAAGTGCTACCGCGAGTACTTCGGCATTCCGCCACGGGATGAACGCGTAGGTTCCAACACCACCCAGCAAGTGGCGATGATGCCGATTCCGCCGGCACTGGTGTTGTCCCCATTGTCGGGGCCGATGTCGGCCTTGAGCCAGGCGCGCAACGAGTCGACGTTTGCCAGCGTAAGGCTCTAGAGCGAGTCGTCTGCATCGCAGGCAAGCCAGCTCCCACCTTGGAATGCGTTCCCCTGTGGGAGCTGGCTTGCCTGCGATAGCGGTATTTCAGGCGCCAGAGCTTTGTTTGAACTGCATCAGCGCAGGCAACAACTGCTTGTCGATCGCCTGCCTCACCGCCGGCAAAATCGTCGCGCTGCCGCTGTACATCTTTTCCACCATGCCCTTGAGCGCCTTGGCCCGCGCTTCGCTCAAGCCGCGCACCGCACATTCACACGCCTGCTCGGCGGTAGCGCCGCTGGACACTTCAAAACCCAGCGAGCGCAGTTGGCCCAGCAGGTCATCCTGGTCAATCAAATCCGCGTGCATCATGACGGTCATCCTGGTGTAGGGAGCGGGAATTGACTTGGATTCTGGTAGGCCCCAGGACTGGCGGCAAGGGCAGAATCCACCGATGGCTCGCATGGCTATGAACAGGTCGTTTTCGGGGTACTTGACCTGGCCCGTAACGGGCACACTGAACCCAGGCACGCAGCTTGAAGGTTTGGTCACCCTCGAAATGCACGGCTCACACAAAGCACTCTGCCCCGATCCCGTCACGGCTGGATCGGGGCTTTTTTTTGCGCGGGCAGCCCGATCACCCGGCCGAGTAGGGCCGGCCGGGGTAGGGCGGCGTGCTCCTGGCTGAGGGCAATGAGTTTTTCCAGGGTCGCGCCGGCAAACGGCGCCGACTGCGGCCCGGCCAGATCGACATGCAACAGCATCTGTTCGTTACCCGCCAACTCGCGTGCTTCGCCCACAAGGTGCAGGCTGTGATAGAGGTGCAGGCGTTTGGCGTCGTGGGCAATCAATTGGGTATGCACCTCAACCTCGGCGCCGAGCTTTACCTCGTGCAGGTAGTTCAGGTGCAGCTCCAGGGTGAACAACGAGTGGCCGCTGGCTTCGCGGTTTTCGCTGTCCAGCCCCAGGGTGTCCATCAGCGCATCGGTGGCGTAGCTGAAGATCAGCAGGTAGAACGCGTCACGCAGATGGCCGTTGTAGTCGACCCAGTCCGGCAGGATTTTGGTGGTGTAGGTGGTCAGTGCGGGCATGGTATGAATCCCAATTCGGTATGCGGTCAAATGTGGGAGCTGGCTTGCCTGCGATAGCAATGGAGAGGCCAACACCGCCATCGCAGGCAAGCCAGCTCCTACAGGGTTATTCGGCGAAGTTCATGCCGTGCTTGGCTTTGGTTGCTTTTACGGCTTCCAGCACCGCCAGCAGGCAATCATCACGATAGCGCTCCAGCGCCGAAATGCTGTGGTTACCCAACTGCTCGGCGGTGCCATCGACCACATCACCAATCAGTTTTTCAGTCAGTTCAGGTGCCGGCAGGTAAGTCCACGGCAACTGCAGCGCCGGGCCGAACTGGGCCATGAAGTGGCGCATACCCGCATCGCCACCCGCCAGGGTGTAAGTGAGGAAGGTGCCCATGAACGACCAGCGCAACCCGGCACCAAAACGAATGGCATCGTCGATTTCGCCGGTGGTCGCCACGCCGTCATTGACCAGGTGCAGGGCCTCTCGCCACAGCGCTTCCAGCAGGCGGTCCGCAATAAACCCCGGCACTTCCTTGCGCACATGCAGCGGGCGCATGCCCAGGGATTCATACACCTTGATCGCTGCCTGGATCGCCTCAGGCGCGGTGTTTTTGCCGCCCACCACTTCTACCAGTGGCAACAGGTAGACCGGGTTGAAGGGGTGGCCGACCACGCAGCGTTCCGGGTGGGTGGAGCCCTCATAGAATTCGCTGGGCAACAGCCCGGAGGTGCTCGAACCAATCAAGGCATTGGGCTTGGCCGCGGCGCTGATCTGGCTGTGCAGTTGCAGCTTGAGCTCCAGGCGTTCAGGGGCGCTTTCCTGGATGAAGTCGGCGTCTTTTACGCAGTCTTCGATGGTAGTGACAAAGCGCAAGCGGTCTTGGGAGGCTCCGGGTGCGAGGCCCTGTTGCTCAAGGGCGGCCCAGGCGTTGGCGACGCGTTTGCGCAGGGCTGCCTCGGCACCGGGCGCCGGGTCCCAGGCGACTACATTCAGGCCATGGGCAAGGGCACGGGACACCCAACCGCTGCCGATGACGCCACTGCCCAACGCGGCGAAGGTTTTGATTTCGGTGATAAAGCGCATGGCATATTCCTAAGTGTTTGATGATCCTTTGTGGGAGCCGGGCTTGCCCGCGATGGCGGCATTCCGGGCTACAAAGATGTGCTGGATTTACTGGCCTCATCGCGGGCAAGCCCGCTCCCACAGGGTTGTGTGGTGTCTGTGTTAGCCGCGTTGGGTCAGGCCCATCTTGATGCGGCCTTCGGCTGGGGTCAGGACCCGTGCGCCTAACCGGCTGAGGATTTCACTGGCGCGTTCCACCAACTGGCCATTGGTGGCGAGCACGCCCTTGTCCAGCCAAAGGTTGTCCTCCAGGCCCACCCGTACGTTGCCGCCGAGCAGCGCTGCTTGTGCGGCCATCGGCATTTGCATGCGACCAATGCCGAAGCCGGCCCACACCGCGTTGGCGGGCAGGTTGTCGACCATGGCTTTCATGGTGGTGGTATCGGCCGGTGCGCCCCAGGGAATGCCCAGGCACAGTTGGAACAGCGGGTTATCGAGCAACCCTTCCTTGATCATCTGCTTGGCGAACCACAGGTGGCCGGTGTCGAAGATTTCCAGCTCGGCCTTTACGCCCAGCTCCTGGATACGTTTGGCGCCGGCCCGCAGCTGCGCCGGGGTGGACACGTAAATGGTGTCGCCATCGCCGAAGTTCAGCGTGCCGCAGTCCAGGGTGCAGATCTCCGGCAGCAGTTCTTCAACGTGGGCCAGGCGGGTCAGCGGGCCGACCAGGTCGGTATTGGGCCCGAACTCCATGGGATTCTCGCCGCCACCGATCTCCAGGTCGCCGCCCATGCCGGCGGTGAGGTTGACGATGATGTCGATGTCGGCCTCGCGGATGCGCTCCATCACTTCACGGTACAGGGCTACATCGCGGCTGAATTTGCCGGTTTGCGGGTCGCGTACGTGGCAGTGCACCACGGTGGCGCCGGCCTTGGCGGCCTCTACCGCGGCGGCGGCGATTTGTTTGGGCGTGACCGGCACGTGTGGGCTTCGGGCGGTCGTGTCGCCAGCACCGGTGAGTGCGCAGGTGATGATGACGTCGTGGTTCATGAGGCGGTTCCTTACAGGCGTGGTGGTGCCGTTCGCGGGCGCAAGTGGCCGCGAAACGGTGGTTCGCAAAACGTTATTTGCTGGTCAGTTGCAGGTTGGTCGCGGCGGGTTTGCCGTCGAAAGTGGTGACGCCATCTAGCCAGCGCTGCCGGTCTTGAGGGTGATCCTTGAGCCACTGTCGTGCGGATTCCATAGCGTCCTTATGGTCCAGCAGCGGTTGCATCATCCGGCTCTCGTCGGCGGCGGTGAACGTCAGATTGGTCAGCAACTTATGCACATTGGGGCACTGGTCGGCGTAGGCCGGCGCGGTCACGGTCCACACGGTGGCCATGCCTTCGTTCGGGCCCAGGGCGCCTTCGCTGCCGGTGAGGTAAGTCATCGCCACATTGACGTTCATCGGGTGCGGCGCCCAACCAAAGAACACCACGGCTTCCTTGCGGCGCACGGCACGGTCCACGGCTGCCAACATGCCGGCTTCGCTGGACTCCACCAACTGGAACTTGCCCAGGCCGAACTGGTTCTTGGCGATCATCGCCTTGATCTGCGTATTGGCCCCCGAGCCCGGCTCGATGCCATAAATCTTGCCGCCCAGCTCTTTCTCGAACCTGGCGATGTCGGCGAAGGTTTTCAGGCCCTTGTCGGCCAGGTAAGTCGGCACTGCGAGGGTGGCGCGGGCGTCTTGCAGGCTGGCTTTGTCGAGGACCTTGACTTGCTTGGCGTCGACGAACGGCGTGATGGTCTGTGTCATCAGCGGGTTCCAGTAGCCAAGAAACAGGTCCAGGCGCTGGTCGCGGATGCCGGCAAAGATGATTTGCTGAGAGGCGCTGGTTTGTTTGGTCTTGTAGCCGAGGCCATCGAGCAGCACCTGGGCCATGGCGCTGGTGGCGATGACGTCGGTCCAGTTGACCACGCCCATGCGCACGTTCTGGCAAGCAGGGGCATCCGCTGCCATGACAGGGGTGCTCAAAATAGCGCTGGCGCTGAGTGCAAGTACGCAGCGGCTGATCAGTCGGTTCATGGGTATAGCCCTCGGCAGGTCGTTATTGTGGGTGCCGGCGTCTTGGTGCGCCGTGGGATCACGTTACGCAGCTTGGCGCCCCGCAAAGCGCACGGCGGCGACTCGCTCTTGCACTGCAGCGACCTGTGCTCTTGAATGGCCGGTTGAACTGGCGTATCACAGTGACCACGCTGCCCGTCCGACGAGAGCGCCACCATGTCCCAGGATGTCTATTTTTTGCTGATGCCGGGCTTCTCGGCCCTCGGTTTTATCTCCGCGCTGGAACCGTTGCGCGTGGCCAACCGCTTTCGCGGCGAGCTGTACCGCTGGCACATCTTGAGTGCCGATGGCGGCGCAGTGCTGGCGAGCAACGGCATGTCGGTCAACGCCGACGCCGCCCTCGAACCATTGAAAAAAGGCGCGACCTTACTGGTGGTGGCCGGCTTCGAACCCCTGCAGTTCGCCACGCCCGCCCTGGAGCATTGGCTACGCCGCCTCGACCATGACGGCGTGACCCTCGGCGCCATCGACACCGGCGCCTGCGTGTTGGCCGAGGCGGGCCTGCTCGACGGCCACCGCCTGACCTTGCACTGGGAAGCCATCGACGCCTTCAAGGAAGCCTATCCGCACCTGAGTGTGACCCAGGAACTGTTCGAAATCGACCGGCGCCGCATCACCTGCGCCGGCGGCACTGCCTCCATCGACCTGATGCTCGACCTCATCGCCCAGGCCCACGGCCCGGAGCTGGCTATCCAGGTTTCCGAGCAATTCGTACTAAGCCGCATCCGCCCGCGCAAAGACCACCAGCGCATGCAGATCGCCACGCGCTACGGCATCAACAACAAGAAGCTGGTGCACGTGATCGGCGAAATGGAACAGCACACCGAACCGCCCCTGAGCACCTTGGCCCTGGCCGAAACGGTCAAAGTCACCCGACGCCAACTGGAGCGGCTGTTTCGCCTACATCTGAACGATACCCCCAGTAATTTCTACCTGGGCCTGCGCCTGGAAAAAGCCCGAAAACTGCTGCGCCAGAGCGACATGAGCGTGCTGGAGGTGAGTATTGCGTGTGGGTTTGAGTCACCGTCGTATTTCACCCGCAGTTATCGGGCAAGGTTTGCCAAATGCCCGCGGGAGGATCGGCGACGGGAGGTGGTTTGATCGTTTTTTAGTCAATTATAGTGGGGGCTATAATTTATAGTCGTTTCCATAATTGGGTATAAAACTCGTTTAATGGCGGTGCGATAACACCGTCATCGCACCGCCCCACCCACATTGAGTTGTGGTGTAGCTTACTTTTTCAGCAGCGCCGAGCATGCCGCCTTGTAGGCTTCATGCTGGTACTTGTTCAGCGTCGCGGGCAGATCAAAGGTGTGCTTCTTGTTCTGTGCATTGATGGTCTGCGGCGACAGCAGCGTCACTTCCACCCCCTCCAGTAGTTGAAACACCCCTTCAATCTTGAACGTCGTCGGGCCGCCGGCGAACTCGCCTTTTTTGCTGCGCTTCTTGATGGCGATGCGAGTGATGCCGTTGGCTTGAACGAACGCCTTTACCTGAGCGGCAAAGGCTTTGACGTTGGCCGCTTCATCGTCATCGTCGAGGGCGATTTTCTTGGTGGCCAGGGCGACGTGGGTCAGCGCCTGGTTGTCCAGGGAGGCGACGGCGATGATGGCTTCGCTGCCTTTGATTTCGATGCCGCAAGTTTGCATAAAATTCTCCGTCAGCGTTGGCAAGGCTTGATGATTTGAATTACTTGGCCGGACGCATGAGGTCGCCAAGTTCAAATAGCCTTTTTACTGTTTCACTCATGGGCTGCATTTGAGCGATTTCAAGTTGCAACTTTAACAAACTGGCTTTCTTGATTTCTTCGTCAAGCTCATTCAAGCGCTCACCGGGGATTTGGACTTTTTTGCGCCAGCAACTGATGCCGAAAACCGTCAAGCACGCGGCAATGACAATATATATAAGGCCAGCGACCAAAGAGAATGTTTCTCGGGCTTGGACGAAATCGAATACGAGATCGAGTGTATCGGGTGTTCTTGCCTTGTAGCCGACATCTATTTCTGTCTGAACCTTCAACGCGTTAGTCAAGAATTCCAGATCGTTATTCAACTTGTCTGACAGATGCGCAATCAAATCCTTTTTCGGTTCGAGGTTCTTGATCGCGGTGATGCGGTTTCTAAATTGTTGTTGATTCTGCTGGCTTGAAAAATGGTAGAGCGAATCATCTGTTTCACGCTCTGTCCGGTAATCCAGGTAAGCCAGCGCAAAGATTACAAACAGCGCCCCGCCCAGCATCAATAGGCCGGAAATAGCGAAGAATTTGTATAGATTGTCGGTGGGTGGGGTAGGAAACCATTGCATGGTGATAACTCATCCTTGAGAGATGGAAACGAAGTCATTTCCGAGACGTCAGAAGGTGCTCGTGGTTGGTTTAGTCAGCTAATCGGGCTTAATGAATCACTCCTGCCCAATCGACTCCAAAAACTCCGACCGCTCATCACTCATCCGCGCCAGGCAGTCGTTGTGCGCAATGGCATAGGCCTTAGTGCCGGTCACTGCCGGGAAGGTGTCCACTGCACAATCGGCATCCCGCAGTTTCTCCCATTTTTGCTGGGCATCCTTCAGACGGGCGGTAATGTCCGCCAGTTTGGTCTTGTCGCTGCCGTAGGTCGAACCCATGCGCTCCAGCAACCCCTCATAGTTATCTTTGAGCAATTGCTCGGCCGTGGTTTTGTTGTAGGTGGCGCATTCCAGGGTTTGCTGGTCGTTCTCGATGCCGTCGCACGGCGTGCTGCCGGTGTCTTCGGCCGCGTGGGCGGTGGTTGCGATGAGTGCCAAAGCCAGGAAAATCGATTTCATTGCGCCGTCTCATATCAGGTGATGAGGAATTCTGGCTCAAGCGTAAGACAAAGAACAGCCGACCGTGGGGCCTGTCTTCGCAGCCTTTGTCGTGGATTGACGCTTTCGGCAATTCCCCTGTCGTTTTTGCACCCGGCTCCGTCGGTGCCTGGGCATATGCTGGCCCCAAAGCGCCGGCAGACGATTCGGCGCATGAATCGCCAATAAGGGGACGCCTGATGAGCCCAGCCGAGTTGCACGCCGACAGCATCGTTATCGACGGTCTGATTATTGCCAAGTGGAACCGCGACCTGTTCGAAGACATGCGCAAAGGTGGCCTCACCGCCGCCAATTGCACGGTGTCGGTGTGGGAAGGCTTCCAGGCCACGATCAATAATATCGTTGCCAGCCAGACCCTGATCCGCGAAAACAGCGACCTGGTGATCCCGGTGAAAACCACCGCCGACATCCGCCGCGCCAAGGAGCTGGGCAAGACTGGCATCATCTTCGGTTTTCAGAATGCCCATGCCTTTGAGGACCAGCTCGGCTATGTCGAGATCTTCAAGCAGCTCGGCGTGGGCGTGGTGCAGATGTGCTACAACACCCAGAACCTGGTGGGCACCGGTTGCTATGAGCGCGATGGCGGCCTGTCGGGTTTCGGGCGTGAGATCGTCGCCGAGATGAACCGCGTCGGCATCATGTGCGACCTGTCCCACGTGGGCTCCAAGACCAGCGAAGAGGTCATCCTCGAATCGAAAAAGCCGGTGTGCTATTCCCACTGTCTGCCGTCCGGGCTTAAAGAGCACCCGCGCAACAAGTCCGATGAAGAGCTGAAGTTCATCGCCGACCATGGCGGTTTTGTCGGTGTGACCATGTTCGCGCCGTTTTTGGCCAAGGGCATCGACTCGACCATCGACGACTATGCCGAAGCCATCGAATACACCATGAACATCGTCGGCGAAGACGCTATCGGCATCGGCACCGACTTCACCCAGGGCCATGGCCAGGATTTCTTCGAAATGCTCACCCATGACAAGGGTTACGCCCGCCGTCTGACCAGCTTCGGCAAGATCATCAACCCGCTGGGCATCCGCACCGTGGGCGAGTTCCCCAACCTCACCGAGACCCTGCTCAAGCGCGGCCACAGCGAGCACGTGGTGCGCAAGATCATGGGCGAGAACTGGGTCAACGTCTTGAAAGACGTCTGGGGCGAATAAGCCACTGCTCGCTTAATCCTTCACCCGCCGCCATCCGTGCGGCGGGCATCAAAACGAATTTTCTGGAGTTAAGTTTCCATGGCCAAGATCGCCCCGCAATTGCCAATCGAAGTCGACAGCGAAACCGGTGTCTGGACCTCCGACGCCCTGCCGATGCTGTACGTACCACGCCATTTCTTCGTCAACAACCACATGGGCATCGAAGAAGTGCTGGGCGCTGAGGCCTACGCCGAGATCCTCTACAAGGCCGGCTACAAATCCGCCTGGCACTGGTGTGAAAAAGAAGCTGAATGCCACGGCCTGGAAGGCGTCGCGGTGTTCGAACATTACATGAAACGCCTGTCGCAACGCGGCTGGGGCCTGTTCAAGATCCAGGACATCGACCTGGATAAAGGCACCGCCAGCGTCAAGCTGGAACACTCGGCATTCGTCTACGTGTACGGCAAGGTCGGCCGCAAGGTGGACTACATGTTCACCGGCTGGTTTGCCGGCGCCATGGACCAGATTCTTGAGGCCCGTGGCAGCAAGATCCGCACTGTCGCCGAACAAGTCTACGGAGGCTCCGAAGAGGGCCATGACGACGGCCTGTTCACCGTCAAACCGTTGTAAGCCGAGGACCGTGCCATGGCTTTCGAAGCAATGTTTGCGCCGATCCAGATCGGCAAACTGACTATCCGCAACCGTGTGCTCAGCACTGCTCACGCCGAGGTGTATGCCACCGACGGCGGCATGACCACCGACCGCTATGTGAAGTATTACGAAGAGAAAGCCAAGGGCGGTATTGGCCTGGCGATCTGCGGTGGCTCCTCCGTGGTGGCCATCGACAGCCCGCAGGAATGGTGGGCGTCGGTGAACCTGTCCACCGACCGCATCATCCCGCACTTCCAGAACTTGGCCGATGCCATGCACAAGCATGGCGCCAAGATCATGATCCAGATTACCCACATGGGCCGTCGCTCGCGTTGGGACGGCTTCAACTGGCCGACCCTGATGTCGCCGTCCGGCGTGCGTGAGCCGGTGCACCGTGCCACCTGCAAGACCATCGAGCCGGAAGAGATCTGGCGTGTGATTGGCAACTACGCCCAGGCTGCGCGCCGGGCCAAGGCTGGTGGCCTGGACGGGGTGGAATTGTCGGCCGTGCACCAGCACATGATCGACCAATTCTGGAGCCCGCGGGTCAACAAGCGTACCGATGAGTGGGGCGGCAGCTTCGAGGGCCGCATGAAGTTCGGCCTGGAAGTGTTGAAGGCCGTGCGTGCCGAAGTGGGTGACGACTTCTGTGTGGGCATGCGCCTGTGCGGTGACGAGTTCCACCCGGACGGCTTGTCCCACGAGGACATGAAGCAAATCGCCAAGTATTACGACGACACCGGCATGCTCGATTTCATCGGCGTGGTGGGCTCGGGTTGCGACACCCACAACACCCTGGCCAACGTCATCCCGAACATGAGCTACCCGCCGGAGCCATTCCTGCATTTGGCGGCCGGTATCAAGGAAGTGGTCAAGGTCCCGGTGCTGCACGCGCAGAATATCAAGGACCCGAACCAGGCCACGCGCATTCTGGAAGGCGGTTATGTGGACATGGTCGGCATGACCCGTGCGCACATCGCCGACCCGCACCTGATCGCCAAGATCAAGATGGGCCAGATCGACCAGATCAAGCAGTGCGTGGGCGCCAACTACTGCATCGACCGCCAGTACCAGGGCCTGGATGTGCTGTGCATCCAGAACGCCGCGACCTCCCGTGAATACATGGGCGTGCCGCACATCATCGAGAAGTCCACCGGGCCCAAGCGCAAGGTGGTTGTGGTGGGCGCCGGCCCGGCCGGGATGGAAGCCGCGCGCGTGGCGGCTGAACGTGGCCACGACGTGACGCTGTTCGAGAAAAAAGAGTTTATCGGCGGGCAAATCACCACCGCGTCGAAAGCGCCGCAGCGTGACCAGATCGCCGGTATCACCCGTTGGTATCAACTGGAACTGGCGCGTTTGAAAGTCGACCTGCGCCTGGGTGTTGCAGCCGATGCCGAGACCATCCTGGACGTGCGTCCGGACGTGGTGGTGCTGGCGGTGGGCGGTCACCCGAATATCGAGCAAAACGAACATTGGGGCGCCGCTGAAGGCTTGGTGGTGAGCAGTTGGGACGTGCTCGACGGCAAGGTGCTGCCTGGCAAGAACGTGCTGGTGTACGACACCATCTGTGAGTTCACCGGGATGTCGGTGGCCGACTTCCTGGCCGACAAAGGCAGCCAGGTGGAAATCGTCACCGACGATATCAAGCCGGGCGTAGCCATCGGCGGTACATCGTTCCCCACGTACTACCGCAGCATGTACCCCAAGGAAGTGATCATGACCGGCGACATGATGCTGGAAAAGGTCTACCGCGAGGGCGACAAGCTGGTGGCTGTGCTGGAGAACGAATACACCGGCGCCAAAGAGGAGCGGGTGGTCGACCAGGTGGTGGTGGAGAACGGCGTGCGTCCGGACGAGGCCATTTACTACGGGCTCAAGGAAGGCTCACGCAACAAGGGCCAGATCGACGTTGAAGCCTTGTTTGCGATCAAGCCGCAGCCATGCCTGAGCGAGGCGGGCGAGGGGTACTTGCTGTTCCGCATTGGTGACTGTGTGGCCCAGCGCAATACCCACGCCGCCATCTATGACGCCCTGCGCTTGTGCAAGGATTTCTAAGCCGAAAGTGGACCCGGTCTTAATGTGGGAGCTGACCAGTGTGGGAGTCGGGCTTGCCCGCGATGCAGGCGACTCGGTCTTGAGTGAGACCGAGTCGATGCCATCGCAGGCAAGCCAGCTCCCACATTGATCCGGCTTCCATGCAAGACCTGTGTGGTCTGTGGGAGCTTCACCATGTTGAATACCTTGCTGCCTATTCTTTTGTTTGCCGCCCTGGGCCTTGCCGTCCTCGGCGCCCTGCGCCGGGTGAACATGTGGCGCCGTGGCCGCGCATCCAAAGTCGACCTGCTCGGTGGCCTTATGGCCATGCCCAAGCGCTACATGGTCGACCTGCACCACGTGGTCGCCCGTGACAAATACATCGCCAACACCCACGTTGCGACGGCGCTGGGCTTTGTGCTGTCGGCGCTGCTGGCGATTGTGGTGCACGGCTTCGGCCTGCAGAGCCGCATTCTTGGCTATGCACTGCTGCTGGCGTCGACATTGATGTTTGTCGGCGCGATCTTCATGTACCTGCGCCGCCGCAATCCGCCTGCCCGCCTGTCCAAAGGCCCGTGGATGCGCCTGCCCAAAAGCCTGATGGCGTTCTCGGTGAGCTTCTTCCTGGTGACCTTGCCGGTGGCCGGGATTCTGCCCGCCGACTTCGGCGGCTGGCTGCTCGCGGCATTGCTGAGCGTGGGCGTGTTGTGGGGCGTGTCCGAAATGTTTTTCGGCATGACCTGGGGCGGGCCGATGAAACACGCCTTCGCAGGTGCCCTGCACCTGGCATGGCACCGCCGCGCCGAACGCTTTGGCGGTGGCCGCTCCACCGGGTTGAAACCGTTGGACCTGAGCGATAAAACCGCGCCGCTGGGCGTGGAAAAACCCAAGGACTTCACTTGGAACCAACTGCTCGGCTTCGACGCCTGCGTGCAGTGCGGCAAGTGCGAAGCGGCGTGCCCGGCGTTTGCCGCCGGCCAGCCACTGAACCCGAAAAAACTCATCCAGGACATGGTGGTCGGCCTGGCCGGTGGCACCGATGCCAAGTTCGCCGGCAGCCCTTACCCCGGCAAACCGGTGGGCGAACACGGCGGCAACCCGCACCAGCCGATCGTCAACGGCCTGGTGGACGCCGAGACCCTGTGGTCGTGCACCACCTGTCGCGCTTGCGTGGAAGAGTGCCCGATGATGATCGAGCACGTAGACGCCATCGTCGACATGCGTCGCCACCTCACCCTGGAGAAAGGCGCCACGCCGAACAAGGGCGCCGAAGTCCTGGAAAACCTGATCGCTACCGACAACCCCGGCGGTTTCGCACCCGGTGGTCGTCTGAACTGGGCGGCAGACCTGAACTTGCCGTTGCTCAGCGACAAAGGCAGTTGCGATGTGCTGTTCTGGGTCGGCGATGGCGCCTTCGACATGCGTAACCAACGTACCCTGCGCGCCTTCGTCAAAGTGCTCAAGGCCGCCAAGGTCGACTTCGCCGTGCTTGGCCTGGAAGAACGCGACAGCGGTGACGTGGCGCGGCGCCTGGGCGATGAGGCGACATTCCAGCTGCTGGCCACGCGCAATATTCAGACCCTGGCCAAGTACAGCTTCAAGCGCATCGTCACCTGCGATCCGCACAGCTTCCATGTGTTGAAAAACGAATACGGCGCCTTCAACGGCAACTACCGGGTGCAGCACCACAGCACCTTCATGGCCGAGCTGATTGGCGAGGGCGCGCTGAACCTGGGCCAGCACAAAGGCAACAGCGTGACCTACCACGACCCCTGCTACCTGGGCCGCTACAACGGTGAATACGAGGCGCCGCGCCAAGTGCTGCGGGCTTTGGGTATCGAGGTCAAGGAAATGCAACGCTCGGGCTTCCGTTCACGCTGCTGCGGTGGCGGTGGCGGTGCGCCGATCACTGACATCCCCGGCAAGCAACGTATCCCCGATATGCGCATGGACGACATCCGCGAGACCGGCGCCGAACTGGTGGCCGTGGGTTGCCCGCAATGCACCGCGATGCTGGAAGGCGTGGTCGAACCGCGCCCGTTGATCAAAGACATCGCCGAGCTGGTAGCCGACGCGTTGCTTGAAGACGCCGCGCCAGCCAAAGCCCCCCTCAAGCGTGAACCTGCGGAGGTGCACTGATGAGCGACATTATCCGCCGCGACCCACGGGCCGAATGGATCGCCCGTAACCGCCTGCACCCGCTGCACGCGGCGATGCAGCCGGTGCAACACAGTTGGATGGGGCCCAACGGCGTCATTCGCAAAAACGTGCATGGTGTCGGTTTTATCGGCCCCAACGGCATCAAGCGCATCGACCGCAGCGGTGCCCAGCAGGGCGGCGCGGCCAAGCGTACCGCGGCAGTGCAAGTGCAATTGTCGCTGCATCAGGTGCCGGCTCCGGCGTTCTACATCAACGTGGTGCCGGACATGGTCGGCGGCCGCCTGAGCAGCCACGACCGCGACTTGCTTGGCCTGGCGCGCCAGTTGGCCGGCAGTGACGGCGCGGTGTTGGCGGTGGTGTTCGGTGAACACAAGGAAAGCGCCTTTGCCTCCGCCGGCGTCGACCGACTGCTGGTGCTGGAGGGGCATGAATTCGAAGGTTATGCACCGGAGCAACGCGTGCAGGGCCTGCGCGCTGTGGATAACCAATTCAGCCCGCGCCACTGGTTGCTGCCAGACAGCCGCAGCGGTGGTGGTGAGCTGGGGCGACGCTTTGCCGCCAGCCTCAAGGAACGCCCGGCGACGCGGGTGTGGCAGATCAAGGGCGAGGAATGCATGGGCCGTGCCGGTGCCGGCCAGGAAGATTTGGCGCGGCCGTTGCCCCGTCTGATCCTCGCCGCCGCCGAATGTGCCGATCCGGTCAGCGAAACCCGCCACGAAGTCTTGCCCGTGGAGTTATCCACAGGCCTGGCGCGCAGTCTGCCGCGTATCGAAGATCTCGGCGCGGTGGCGGTCGACCCGGCAGCGATTCCAATGGCCGAGGCCGAGTTCATTTTCTCCGGTGGCAACGGCGTGAAGGACTGGGCGCTGTTCCACCAGACCGCCGCGGCCCTGGGCGCCACCGAAGGCGCCTCGCGGGTGGCAGTGGACGATGGCTTCATGGCGCGTGATCGCCAGGTCGGCGCCAGCGGCACCTGGGTCACTGCGCGGGTGTACGTGGCCGTCGGGATTTCCGGGGCGATCCAGCACCTGCAAGGCATTGGTGCCTGCGACAAGGTGGTGGCGATCAACCTCGACCCCGGTTGCGACATGATCAAGCGTGCCGATTTGTCGGTGATCGGCGAAAGCGCCGCGATACTCAAAGCTTTGATCGCAGCGGTCGAAACCTACCGCAACGGTGCCAAGCGCGATGCAGCCTGAGGATATGACCATGACGAACACTGTATTCAGCCTGGTGTCCATCGGCGCTCACCCCACCTCCGGGCGTCCACGCCGCGCCGAGCAGGACGCGCGTGCGGTCGAGCTGGGGCTGCAACTGGCTGGGGATAAGTTGCAGGTGCTGCACGCCGGTGATGTCAGCGAGCCGACCCTGCGCAGCTACCTGGGCATGGGCCTGCCGCAACTGCAGGTACTCGAACAGCCGGCCGGCGCCGATGCGTTGCCGGTGCTCAGCGAGTATCTGCGCGACGCGGGGGCCCAAGTGGTACTGACCGGAAGCCAGGCAGAAACCGGTGAAGGTTCGGGGATGCTGCCGTTCCTGTTGGCCGAGCAGCTGGGCTGGCCGCTGATTGTGGGGCTGGCGCAGGTGGAGTCCATCGACGCCGGCGTAGCCCTGGTGCTGCAGGCGCTGCCTCGCGGCCAGCGGCGGCGCTTGAAGGTGCGCCTGCCGTTTCTCGCCACTGTGGATAACGCGGCGCCCAAGCCACGCCAAAGCGCCTACGGCCCGGCGCAACGAGGTGAGTTGGCGGCCCATGACGTCGAGATTGAACAGGATGAGTTATTCACAGGCGCACTGCTGCAACCGGCCAAGCCACGGCCCAAGCGCCTCAAGGTGATCAAGGCCAAGAGCGGCGCCGATCGCATGAAAGCCGCGACCGCCAAGGCCAGTGGCGGCGGTGGGCAGGTGCTCAAGGGCGTGAGCGCCGAAGAGGGCGCGCAAGCGATTCTCAAGCTTCTCGTAGAAGAGGGCGTCGTACGCTGATACCTGACCAGCACCAAACCTTGTGGGAGCTGGCTTGCCTGCTGCAATCGCGGGCAAGCCCGCACACATTTCCCTGCTTTATAGTGGGCTTACCCACAATGCCTGTTGATCCGCCTGTGGATAACCTGTTCGCGGGTGTCCACAAGCCCGGCGTTTCAAGCTCTGCAGCCCTCTGTACGAAAAATAACCAGCCTAACTTGCAGTTTTTGCTTGGGTTTTCCTGAGTTAAAGCCCCGAGTTGCCCCCAAAGTCTGTTGGCGCTTTTGTGGATAAGTTGTTCGCTATCCGCTCCAGGCCTTATGAACCGTGGCTTTGGCTGGTTTGGTTGATAATTGATCAAGTCTAACTTTTTCGCGTTTTAAACTACGGTATATCCCCGATTTATGTGGGTTTTAGAGGCTTTTCCACAGCCCGGACAAAGTTGCCCCCAAAGTCTGTTGGTGCATCTGTGGATAAGGTGTTCGCTTACCGCTGCAAGCCACGCCAGATAAGGCTTTTAGAGGTTTGATCAATAAATGAGCAGCATGAGCGGAAACCCGGAGGTTTGAATAAGTCACGGATTTTCTTGATTTAATTTGTGTGCACAGCGCACTTGCCCACAATTGCTGTGGGTGTCTCTGTGGATAAGTTGTTGAGTAAAGGCTGGAGGGCAGGGCCCTAGCGGCTTGCGCGAGAACTGATGTAGGAGCGAGCTCGCTCGCGAAAAACGTCAACGATAACGCGTGCTTCCTGAATAAACGCGGTGCCTGTGAGTTTTTCGCGAGCAAGCTCGCTCCTACATTGTGATCCATGGGGCGTCAGTTATTCGTGTGCAGCCACACCTTTGAGGTACGGCGCCGGAGCGGCGCCCAGGTTGCTCAGCATCCGCTCGCTGTACCAATCTACAAAATTCACCACGCCAAACTCATAGGTCTTGGAGTAAGGGCCAGGCTGGTAAGCGGTGGAGTTGATGCCGCGCTGGTTCTCTTCGGCCAGTCGGCGGTCCTGGTCGTTGGTGGCGTCCCACACCTGGCGCATGCGCTCCACGTCGTAGTCCACGCCTTCCACGGCGTCCTTGTGCACGATCCACTTGGTGGTGACCATGGTTTCCTGGGCGCTGATCGGCCACACGGTGAACACAATGATGTGATCGCCCATGCAGTGGTTCCAAGAGTGCGGCAGGTGCAGGATGCGCATCGAACCCAGGTCCGGATTCTTGATGCGGCCCATCAGCTTGGCGCAGCCTTGCTTGCCATCCAGGGTCATCGACACGGTGCCCTTGAGCAGCGGCATGCGCACGATGCGGTTACGCAGGCCGAAGCTGGCGTGGGCGTAAGGGATTTTTTCGGCATCCCAAGCGGCGGCAGAAGCGGCCACGTGGTCCTTGAATGCCTGATCGGCGCGCGGGTCGGTGACGTCGTCCCACTCCAGCAGGGTTTTCAGCAGTTCGGGGTGTGACGCGTTGCAGTGGTAGCACTCGCGGTTGTTTTCCAGCACCAGCTTCCAGTTGGCTTTTTCGAACAAGGTGGTCTGGATCGCCACCTTGGTGTTTTCCATGTCGTAGGGCTCCATGTAATGGCTGAGCGTCGACAGGAAGTCATCGATGGCCGGTGGGTTTTCGGCCAGGCTGATAAAGATGTAGCCGCCAGCGGTCTTCACGTTCACCGGCTTGAGGCCGTACTGCTTCATGTCGAAATCGGCGCCCATCTCGGTGCCGGCGAACAGCAGGCGGCCGTCCAGCTCGTAAGTCCACTGATGGTAATGGCACACAAGCTTGGCGACCTTGCCCTTGTCGCTAGTGCACAAGCGCGAGCCACGATGGCGGCAGACGTTGTGGAACGCATGCACCACGCCGTCGGCACCCCGGATCACGATGATCGGGTTCTTGCCCACTTGCAGGGTCAGGTAGTTGCCCTTGGTGGGGATTTCGCAGGTCATGCCGGCGATCAACCACTCTTTCTGGAAGATCTCCTGCATGTCGATATCGAACAGCCGCTCATCAGAGTAAAACGGCTGCGGCAGCGAAAAAGTGCGCTCGCGCTCTTGCAGCATTTGCGCGGTGGCCTTGCGTGCGGGTTCCAGCGGATCGCCCAAGCTTAAGGTTGCGGTGACGTCCATCGTGTGTGTCCTCATGGCCATTCTGTGTGGCCGGCGAATAGTGGCTACGGTTGGTGCTGTGCAAGGCGTAAAGAACGCGTCTTTGTTGGGAGCGAGTGTGGGCCCGGCGTCACGTCGAACCTTATCCATGGGCGACATGGCCCAATCTGATCCCGACGCGCAAGCCCCTGTCTTTGGGGGCTGGTCGCCGTAAGTATGTGAATGTCGCAGATAGGTAAATGGGTGGTTCTCGCGTTACGCAGAATCGCCACCATAAGGCCGACGTCGGCGGTGGAGAACAACATGTCCAATAATTTCCTGAATCCGGTAACCACCCAGACCTGGGCCAATGGTCGGCACATCGTCCGCTGCGTCAAAGTCATCCAGGAAACCTGGGATGTGCGCACCTTCTGCTTCATGGCCGATCAGCCGATCCTGTTCTTTTTCAAGCCGGGGCAATTCGTCACCCTGGAGCTGGAAATCGAAGGCCAGCCGATCATGCGCTCGTACACGATTTCCAGCTCACCGTCGGTGCCTTACAGCTTTTCGGTGACCATCAAGCGTGTGCCGGGCGGCCGGGTTTCCAATTGGCTGCACGACACTTTGCACGAAGGCCAGGAACTGGCGGTACACGGCCCGGTCGGGCTGTTCAATGCCATCGACTTCCCGAGCCCTAAAGTGCTGTACCTCAGCGGTGGTGTCGGCATCACGCCGGTGATGTCCATGGCGCGCTGGTTCTACGACACCAACGCCAACGTCGACATGACCTTTATCCACAGCGCCCGCTCGCCCAAGGACATCATCTATCACCGCGAGCTGGAGCACATGGCGTCGCGGATCGACAACTTCAGCCTGCACCTGATTTGCGAAAAACACGGCCTGGGCGAACCCTGGGCCGGGTATCGCGGCTACCTGAACCACAAGATGCTGGAGCTGATGGTGCCGGACTTCCTGGAGCGCGAAGTGTTCTGCTGCGGCCCTACGCCGTACATGAACGCAGTGAAGCGTTTGCTGGAGGTCGCCGGTTTCGACATGACCCGTTATCACGAAGAATCCTTTGGTGCGACGCCACCCGAAGCCCGTGCCGATGCGGTGGAGCAGGCCGAGCAAGCGGCGGATGCGCCGGAAGTCGACCTTGCAGATCTGCATCAAGTGGAATTTATCGCGTCGGGCAAGAGTATTCGCGTGGCACCGGGGGAAACGGTGCACGCCGCTGCCGCCAAGCTCGGCCTGCTGATCCCCAAGGCCTGCGGCATGGGCATCTGCGGTACGTGCAAGGTGATGAAGCTGGGGGGCGAGGTCGAGATGGAGCACAACGGCGGGATTACCGAAGAGGACGAAGCCGAAGGCTACATTCTGTCGTGCTGCAGTGTGCCGAAGGGTGATGTGCGCATTGAGTTCTGAAGGTCAGTACAAGCTGGGTCGGCGGTCCTGGTGAACGTGGTTGTGGTCGCTGATTGACTTGTGGCTGGCCTGGGCCAGTGGCAGGTCGGCGACTAACTGCTGTTCCTGCGGGTGGTAGGCTGCTCCGGCCAGCGGGTAGCCATCGGCGTCGACGATGACTGAGCCGCCCACCCAATTGACGCCACGTTCTTCGCCATAACGGTCGCATGCAGCGATGAACATGCGGTTGACTGCGGCGTTCGCCTGAACCCGTACGATCTCTGCCGGCCGCTCACCCACGGGGCGCGGGCCGTCGGGCCAGTTCACCGGCGCGCAGAGCAGGTCGGCCTGCGCCAGCGCTGCCAGGCGTACCCACTCGGGCAGTTCCAGGTCATAGCAGATCATCATGCCGATGCGTCCGACGGCGGTGTCGACCACCGGAGGTGGAGCTTCACCGGGGGTGAAGATCAGTTTTTCGCGGTCCCATAGGTGGGCCTTGCGATATACCGTCACCCGTCCGAAGGGTTCGATCATCGCGGCACTGTTGGCAACCCTGCCTGCGCTCAAGCGCTCGCAGAACCCTGCGACGATGATGATTCCCAGCTCATGTGCCAGGCTTTTCCACAGGCAAAGGGTCTGCCCGTCGAGTGTCTCTGAAGCAGCATAGGCTTCCTCCTGGTCCGTGAACGTGTAACCGCTCTGGACCAGTTCCGGCAGCACGATCACTTGGGTGTTGAGCTTGGCTGCGGCGCGAATCGCGTGCTCGGCCAGCACCCGGTTATAAGCGGTGTCGCCGATACGCGGCGCCAATTGATGGCAAACGACGCGTAGCAGTGTCATGGCAAGTTCCCTTCCAACGCTCGCTCACTGGTTTTTACGGCGCGCGCTTCGGCGGCGTGGTCAAGGCTGCGGCTCATCGCGCAGTACACCCCTGCCGAAATCGCGAGGCCGACGACGAACGCAATATCGGCACCGCCCAGCATCACGCTGATCGGCCCTTGATAAAAACCCAGCGACATAAACGGAACCATCGCCGCCAGGCCGAGGAAATAGGCAATGAGACCGGCACGCGACCAGCGGCCATAAATACCGGCTGGGTTAAAAATATCGCTGATCGCATAGCGCCCTTTTCGTACTGCGTAGAAATCCGCCAGGTTCACCGCCGTCCAGGGCACCAGGAAATAGAGCATCAGCAGGACGAAGGTGTTGAAACTGCTCAGGTAGCTTTCGGGGATGCTCAGGGCAATCACAAAAATGATGACGGCTACCAGGCTGATTCCGACGATTCGGCTTTTGATCCGTGGTTTGATCGGTACAAAGCCGTCAATGGCACTGATCCCGGTGAGCATCGCGCCATAGCAGTTGACCGCCATGATGCCGACCAGCGCGGGGACTGCGACCAGCACGGTAAAGGTGCCAAAACCCGGAAGCAATTGGTTGCCCACGGCCTGCACGCTGCCGATGGCATCGGGTGAGGGCAGCGCCGAAGCGAGAAAGGCTCCCAGCGACATCAGCCACAGCGCGGAGCCGGCAGCGCCCAGGTACGTCCAGGTAATGACACTGCGCGACGGCGTGTTATGGGGCAGGTAGCGCGAGTAGTCCGAGACGTAGACGGCGTAGCTGATCTGGTAGCCCGCCGCGGCTGACAGCTGAATCAGAAACGCCGACCAGGAAAAATGAGCGTCGACCACCGCCGTGTCGGCCTGCAAGGTCGTCACGGCAGCCACCGTGAGGACCGCGAACACACTGATCATCACGTAGGTCAGCCAGCGTTGCACGGTGTGCAACAGGTCATGGCCGATCACGGCGATCACCACGGCCAGGACGATCATCAAGGCATACCACGGTGTCCGATTGCCGGGCAGCACGGTATTGATGGCGTCGGTGGCGAGAATCACATTGAACACGTTAAAACCGATGTACACGAAGATCACCGCGATAAAGGGCACGATTGCCCCGCGCAAGCCGAATTGCGCTCGCGACTGAATCATCTGCGGCAAGCCCATGCGCGGCCCCTGGTTGGCGTGGAAGGCCATGGCAAACGTGCCCAGGCACACGCCGATGACAATCGCCAGGATGGCGTAGACCAGGCTCAACCCCAAGGCAGCGCCGGTAAACCCGGTGACCATGGTGGTGAGTACGAAGTTGCCGGTGAACCAGAACGGCGCCTGATGCCAGACCTTGCCGTGGCGTTCATTGCGCGGCACATAGTCAATGGAACGGGTTTCTATTTTCAGCGCGGGACGGGGAGCTGCCGCTTGGTCGCAGGGCATAGTCATAGGTTCACGATCTGTTTTTATTGAGTGATCGATGAAGAGTCTTACAAGCAAATGTACGATTGAATCGGTATTTGCAAATAATCACTTCAGGAATCTCTGAACTGACTGCGCAAAACCTTGCGGAGGTGAGGTTTGGCTGATAACGGGCTGTCTTATTTCCAAGCGATATAGAGCCAATTCCTACAATCTTCTACGCTGATGACCGAACGCGTCGTTGTCGCCCTTCGTCATAGAGCAGTAGGTGGACGTCCTTTATCCAGCCAAGGATGCTCGACATGTCTGCTATCCCTTCTCGTAGCAAAGGCGCTGCGCGCTTACTGACCAATGATGTCACCGCGCTTATCCCCGATTTCCCTTTTCACTACGCCCGGTTCCTCAATCGGGCTGCCAGTAACGGGACGGCACTTGCGCAGGTTTCCAGCAGTGCCCACGGCAGCAAGGTATTGATCGTTGGGGCTGGCGTCGCCGGCCTTGTCGCGGCTTATGAAGCCTTGCGCATGGGTTTGCATCCCGTGGTCGTGGAGGCCAGCCATCGCATGGGTGGGCGACTCTATTCCTATGTAGTGGGCGACCCACAAGCCCCGGCCAACAGTGTCATCTGTGAAATGGGGGCCATGCGTTTCCCCGTTTCCGGCAAGGCGCTGATGCACTATTTCGATAAGGTCGGCATGACCGCCAACTCGGCGGACTTTCCCAACCCAGGCTCGGCTGCAACCCCCAGTACGGTGGTCGACTATCAACAGAAACAGGTCTATTACGAAGGCAACAATTTGCCCGATGAATATCAGGACATCGAGCGTAAGTTGTTCGAGGTTTTCCTGGAACAGGCCCCGATCCATTTCACTGAAATGGAAGCGGCAATGTCCGAGGGCAGCCTTGACCAAGCGAAGATCAAGACGTTGTGGAATGCGATTCTGGATGCCGGTTGGGACAATCTCAGCTTTTTTGCCGCCATGGTGGAACAGGCCGGTTGGAGCCGGGAGGACATCGACCTGTTTGGCCAGATCGGTTTTGGTACGGGAGGGTGGAATACCGACTATCCGAACTGCTTTCTAGAGGTGTTACGGGTGTTGTACACAGGCCTGGATACCAACCACAAGTTGATGTACGACGGATCCACCGAACTGCCTCGTCGGCTATGGGCGCGTAGCCCGGATGCGATGGGCGACAGCATGGCCCACTGGCCTTCGGGCACTACCGTCGCCAGCCTGAGCGCTCAAGTCATTCCCCAGGTTTTCGGGCAGGAGGTACGGCAGATCATAAGGCGCCAAGACGGTGAGTTCGACGTCTACATCTTTGATCATAACCAGGGGGGCGAACGCCATTACACCTTCCCTGCCGTGATCTACACACCCCAGAAGCGGATTCTGGACAAATTTCGTTATATGAGCGGCACCGATCATTTCAACGCCATGAATAGCCTGCTGTCCGTCAAGGAATGGGAAGCGGTGATGTACACCCACTACATGCAGTCGGCCAAAATATTCGCCCAGACCAAGCGACCTTTCTGGACCGATATCGGGGTGGACCATCAGTACAAGATGAGCGTGACCTTGTCGGACCGGATTACCCGTGGCACTTACCTGTTGGATTACGCGGCGAGTCAAGGCGCCTACAAGGGCAGCGGAATGTTTTTGTCTTACACCTGGAACGACGACAGCCTCAAGTTCATGGGGGATCGCGCGACGCCGTTGCCTTCCCATGTTGCGCTATGTTCGACCTTGTTGGACTCGGTGTATGCCCACCATCAACTGGACCTTGCAGCGGAGTTCGGCATGACCGATCCCTTTGTCGAAATCAACTGGGAAGAGCAGCCGTTTTTTCTTTGTGCTTTCAAGATGAATCTGCCGGGGCAGTACGAATACCAGCGCCTGTTGTTTTCGCAGTTCATGAACGGTGTGCATAGCGGCAATCCAGATGGGTTCATTATTGCTGGGGATGACGTGTCTTTTACCGGCGGTTGGGCGGAGGGCGCGGTGACGACAGCCCTGAACGCGGTTAATAAACTGGCGGTAAGGTTCGGTGGCGACACGTTTGTTGATAACCGTGGCCCCATTGATGAGTGGGTGGCGCTTCAGCCAAAGGCATTGTAGGAGCGAGTTGAGGGCTGCTTCGGTACCGCGCCGGAGGTCATGAGGCTCCGACGCGGTCCCCAGTTGATGATTACTGAGCGTAGATCTGCACCACAAAGTGCTGGCCAGATGCTGTCAGTTCATAGACTTTGTCGTAGATCCTGAGCGTCCTGGATGGCTCGCGGATGGTGTCGCCGACTTTGGCGCTTTTCCGGAACTCATCCCAGTCGATAACTGTGGTGGTGGTAGTACCATTGTTCAGCACGGTGTTCACGTTGCTCTGATATTCCATGATTAAGCTCTCCATTGATTTACCTTTGCCGCCGATTGTTCGGCTGGCGATGAAACCCGAAAGGTGGCAGATATCGCTGCGTTTTCCTTGCGGGTAACAAGAGGCTAGACAATAAAAACGAGCTGCATGGCTGTCAGAAATATCAAAAAACAGTCTCGGCGATCGGCCAGTACGGACTGGCCGAATTCGCACGTTAAGCGTTCATTACTTCCCGAATGTCGGCGGCCAGTTCCCTTACACGCTCTTCCTCGGTATCCCACGCACACATGAAGCGCGCACCGCCTTTGCCGATGAAGGTGTAGAAGCGCCAGCCCTTGGCGGTCAGCGCTGCAATCGCGGGTTCCGAGAGCTGCAGGAATACGCCGTTGGCCTGCACCGGGAACATCAATTCCACGCCGGGAATATCCGCCACCAGGCTGCTCAGCAATTGCGCGCAATGGTTGGCGTGGCGTGCATGCTTGAGCCAGGCGTCATTTTCCAGCAGGCCCACCCATGGCGCAGAGAGAAAGCGCATTTTCGACGCCAACTGACCGGCCTGTTTGCAGCGATAGTCAAAGTCTTCAGCCAGCTTGTGATTAAAGAACAGGATGGCTTCACCCACGGCCATGCCGTTTTTGGTGCCGCCAAAGCACAGCACGTCCACGCCGGCTTTCCAGGTCAGGTCGGCCGGCGAGCAACCCAGGAATGCACAGGCATTGGCGAAGCGTGCGCCGTCCATATGCAGGTTCAGGCCCAGTTCCTTGCAGGTGGCGCTGATGGCGCGGATTTCTTCGGGGGTGTACACGCTGCCGACTTCGGTGGCCTGGGTCAGGGTGACGACGCGGGGTTTGGGGTAGTGGATGTCCTGGCGCTTGAGGGCGATCTCGCGGATCGACTCCGGGGTCAGCTTGCCGTTTTCGGTGCGGGCAACCAGCAGTTTGGAGCCGTTGGAGAAAAACTCCGGCGCGCCGCATTCGTCGGTCTCGACGTGGGCGGTTTCCGAGCAAATCACGCTATGGTAGCTCTGGCACAACGAGGACAGCGCCAGGGAGTTGGCGGCCGTACCGTTGAAAGCGAAGAACACCTCGCAGTCAGTCTCGAACAGATTGCGGAAACCGTCGGCGGCGCGGTGGGTCCATTCATCATCGCCGTAGGCGCGCTGATGGCCCTGGTTGGCTTGTTCCATGGCGGCCCAGGCTTCCGGGCAGATGCCGGAATAGTTGTCACTGGCAAATTGTTGGCTCTTGTCGGTCATGGCCCGTTCCTGTGGTCGATGTTGGTGCGCACTTTACCCAAGATTGCCGGGGGCGCGCACGCACTGTAAATGCAAAGTCGTTGGGGAATTATGCACGGTACTCAAACCCTGCCTGTCGGACCTGTCCGAGATGGCGCTTTGGATCTGCTCAAGTGGCTGGCGCTGCTGAGTATGGTGCTTGATCACCTGCGCTACGTGGGGCTGAGCCTGGATGGGCTATACGTGCCGGGGCGCCTGGCGTTCCCCTGGTTTTGCCTGGCGATTGCGGCCAATTTGCACAGGGCCCGGAACGCGCCAGTGACTGGGCATTGGCGCTACCTGGGGTGGTTGCTGCTGTTCAGCGTGATCAGCGAGGTGCCGTATCGGCTATTTATCGAGAACGCCGATACGTTGAATGTGTTGCCGACCTTGGCGTTAGGTTTGCTGGTTGCCCGAGGATGGCAGCAACAGGCGTTGGTTGATCGAGGATTAGCGCTGATCGCCGTCACAATGGCGGCCGTGTTTTCACACCAGTTGATGTTCGGTTTCTTTGGTGTATTGCTGCCACTGGCGATATTGCTGGTGTTTCGCCGGCCCTGGTACTTCAGCGTGCTGCCGGGTTTAGTCTGCGTCGCCGCCAATCAGTGGCAGATTCTGCTCAATAGCGGCACGCCTGTGGCGCTGTTGGGGTTGGCTACATGTCTGATTGCGCCGCTGGCAGGATTGGTCTTATTGCGACATGGCAAAAACGCCAAGCCACCCGCCATGCGACGCTGGGCCTATGCCCTGTATCCCATGCATTTTCTTCTGTTGCTACTCGTTCGCAAGCTCATCGCCTAACCCTCCTGTAGGAGCGAGTTTGCTCGCGAAAAACGTCAACGATAACGCGGGCTGCCTGATTGAACGCGGCGCTCTCAGGTTTTTCGCGAGCAAGCTCGCTCCTACCGTTTTTCGGCCCTCAGTTAGCATTCGCTCGGTCCATGTCGTAAACGCACCTTTGCGTGGCGTGCGCAGGCATTTGGCCCGCACGCGCCAGCCCTACCATCGCATCAAAGGGCCCTGCACGGGCCTTAACAATACGAAAGGCTGGGAGAGACGCGATGTTCAGCAAACAAGACCAGATTCAGGGATATGACGACGCACTGCTGGCGGCGATGAATGCCGAGGAGCAGCGCCAGGAAGATCATATCGAGCTGATCGCGTCGGAGAACTACACCAGCAAGCGCGTGATGGAAGCTCAAGGCAGCGGCCTTACCAACAAATACGCCGAAGGCTACCCGGGCAAACGCTACTACGGTGGTTGCGAGCATGTGGACAAGGTCGAAGCCCTGGCCATCGAACGCGCCAAGCAGCTGTTCGGCGCCGATTACGCCAACGTGCAACCGCACTCGGGTTCCTCGGCCAACAGCGCCGTGTACCTGGCGCTGATCAATGCCGGCGACACCATCCTGGGCATGAGCCTGGCCCACGGCGGCCACCTGACCCACGGCGCCAAAGTGTCGTCCTCGGGCAAGCTGTACAACGCGGTGCAATACGGCATCAACACCGATACCGGCTTGATCGACTACGACGAAGTCGAGCGCCTGGCGGTCGAGCACAAGCCGAAGATGGTCGTGGCGGGTTTCTCGGCCTACTCCAAGACCCTGGATTTCCCACGCTTTCGTCAGATCGCCGACAAAGTAGGCGCGCTGCTGTTCGTCGACATGGCCCACGTTGCCGGCCTGGTCGCCGCCGGCCTGTACCCCAACCCGCTGCCTTATGCCGACGTGGTCACCACCACCACCCACAAGACCCTGCGCGGTCCACGGGGCGGCCTGATCCTGGCCAAGGCCAACGAAGAAATCGAAAAGAAACTCAACGCTGCGGTATTCCCCGGCGCCCAGGGCGGCCCGCTGATGCACGTGATCGCCGGCAAGGCCGTGTGCTTCAAGGAAGCGCTGGAGCCCGGCTTCAAGGCTTACCAGCAACAAGTGATCGATAACGCCCAGGCCATGGCCGAAGTGTTCATCAAGCGTGGCTACGACGTGGTCTCCGGCGGCACCGACAACCACCTGTTCCTGGTCAGCCTCATCCGCCAGGGCCTCACCGGCAAAGAGGCGGACGCCGCCCTGGGCCGCGCCCACATCACCGTCAACAAGAACGCGGTGCCCAATGACCCGCAGTCGCCGTTCGTGACCTCGGGCCTGCGCATCGGTACCCCGGCGGTGACCACCCGTGGCTTCAAAGTGCCGCAGTGCGTCGAGCTGGCGGGCTGGATCTGCGACATCCTCGACAACCTCGGCGACGCCGATGTCGAGGCCAACGTGGCCAAGCACGTGTCTGCCCTGTGCGCTGATTTCCCGGTTTATCGCTGAGCGCGGTTTTGGAGTAATGACTATGCAACGCTACTCAGGCTTCGGCCTCTTCAAGCACTCCCTCAGCCATCACGAAAACTGGCAGAAGATGTGGCGCACGCCGACCCCTAAAAAGGTCTATGACGTAGTGATCGTCGGCGGCGGCGGGCATGGTCTGGCGACCGCCTACTACCTGGCCAAGGAGCACGGCATCACCAACGTGGCCGTGGTCGAAAAAGGCTGGCTGGGCGGCGGTAACACCGCGCGCAACACCACCATCGTGCGTTCCAACTACCTGTGGGACGAGTCGGCGCACCTGTACGAACATGCAATGAAACTCTGGGAAGGCCTGTCCCAGGACCTGAACTACAATGTAATGTTCTCCCAGCGCGGCGTGTACAACCTGTGCCACACCCTGCAGGACATCCGTGATTCCGAACGCCGTGTGAGCGCCAACCGCCTCAACGGCGTAGATGGCGAACTGCTGAATGCCCAGCAAGTGGCCGACGAAATCCCGTACCTGGATTGCTCCAAGAACACCCGTTACCCCGTGCTCGGCGCCACCGTGCAACGGCGCGGCGGCGTGGCCCGTCACGATGCCGTGGCCTGGGGCTTTGCCCGCGCTGCCGATGCCTTGGGCGTGGACTTGATCCAGCAGACCGAAGTGATCGGTTTTCGCAAGGAAAACGGCGTGTGCATCGGTGTGGAAACCAACAAGGGCTTTATCGGCGCCAAGCGCGTCGGTGTGGTCACAGCAGGTAACTCCGGGCACATGGCTTCGCTGGCCGGTTTCCGCCTGCCGATCGAATCCCACCCGCTGCAAGCCCTGGTGTCGGAGCCGATCAAGCCGATTATCGACAGCGTGATCATGTCCAACGCGGTGCACGGCTACATCAGCCAGTCCGACAAGGGCGACCTGGTGATCGGCGCCGGTATCGACGGCTACAACGGCTACGGCCAGCGTGGCTCGTACCCGGTGATCGAGCACACCATCCAGGCCATCGTCGAGATGTTCCCGGTGCTGTCGCGGGTGCGCATGAACCGCCAGTGGGGCGGCATCGTCGACACCACGCCGGATGCCTGCCCGATCATCTCCAAGACGCCGGTACCGAACATGTTCTTCAACTGCGGTTGGGGCACGGGCGGCTTCAAGGCCACCCCAGGCTCAGGCAACGTGTTTGCTGCCAGCCTGGCCAAGGGTGAAATGCACCCGCTGGCCGCCCCTTTTTCCATCGACCGTTTCCACAACGGTGCGCTGATCGACGAACACGGCGCTGCGGCCGTCGCCCACTAACAGGAGAAATTCCCTATGTTGCATATCTTCTGTCCTCACTGTGGCGAACTGCGCTCCGAAGAGGAATTCCACGCGTCCGGCCAAGCGCATATCCCGCGCCCGCTGGACCCGAATGCCTGCACCGACGAGCAGTGGGGCGACTACATGTTCTTTCGCGACAACCCGCGCGGCCTGCACCACGAACTGTGGATCCATGCCGCCGGTTGCCGCCAGTATTTCAACGCCACCCGCGACACCGTCACCTACGAAATTCTTGAAACCTACAAGATCGGTGAGAAGCCTCAGTTCACCGCCAAGGCCTCTGGAGAGAAGGTATGAGCCAGATCAATCGCCTGTCCAACGGTGGCCGCATCGACCGTAATAAAGTCCTGACGTTTACGTTCAACGGTCAGAGCTACAAGGGTTTTGAAGGCGACACCCTGGCCGCAGCCCTGCTGGCCAACGGTGTCGACATCATTGGCCGCAGCTTCAAGTACTCGCGCCCAAGGGGCATCTTTGCCGCGGGCGCCGAAGAGCCGAACGCGGTGCTGCAGATCGGCGCCACCGAAGCCACGCAGATCCCCAACGTGCGCGCCACCCAACAGGCGCTGTACCAGGGCTTGGTTGCTACCAGCACCAACGGCTGGCCGAGCGTGAACAACGACATGATGGGGATTCTCGGCAAGGTCGGCGGCAAGCTGATGCCGCCGGGTTTCTACTACAAAACCTTCATGTACCCGCAATCGTTCTGGATGACCTACGAGAAGTACATCCGCAAGGCGGCAGGCCTTGGCCGTTCGCCCACCGAGAACGACCCGGACACCTATGACAACTTCAACCGTCATTGCGACGTGCTGGTCGTGGGCGCAGGCCCTGCGGGCCTCGCGGCTGCGCTGGCCGCTGCGCGCAGCGGTGCTCGGGTGATCATCGCCGACGAGCAGGAAGAGTTCGGTGGCTCGCTGCTCGATTCCCGTGAAAGCCTCGACGGCAAGCCCGCCACGGAATGGGTTGCCAGCGTCATCGCCGAATTGAAAGCCCTGCCGGACGTGGTGCTGCTGCCCCGCGCCACCGTCAACGGCTACCACGACCATAACTTCCTGACCATTCACGAACGCCTGACCGACCACCTGGGTGACCGTGCGCCGATTGGCGTGGTGCGTCAGCGTATCCACCGCGTACGTGCCAAGCGTGTGGTGCTGGCCACCGGTGCGTGCGAGCGTCCGCTGGTGTACGGCAACAACGATGTGCCGGGCAATATGCTCGCGGGTGCGGTGTCTACCTATGTGCGTCGTTATGGCGTGGCACCGGGTAAAAAACTGCTGCTGTCGACCAACAACGATCATGCCTATCGCGTAGCGCTGGACTGGTTCGATGCGGGCCTCACCGTCGTCGCGGTGGCCGATGCGCGCCACAACCCACGCGGTGCACTGGTGGAAGAAGCCCGTGCCAAAGGTATTCGCATCCTCACCGGCAGCGCCGTGATCGAGGCCCGTGGCAGTAAGCACGTGACCGGTGCCCGTGTGGCGGCCATCGACGTCAAGGCGCATAAAGTCGCCAGCCCCGGCGAATGGCTGGACTGCGACCTGGTCGCCAGCTCCGGCGGTTACAGCCCGGTGGTGCACCTGGCCTCGCACCTGGGCGGCAAGCCGACCTGGCGTGAAGATATCCTCGGGTTTGTACCGGGCGAAGCACCGCAAAAACGCGTGTGCGTCGGTGGCATCAACGGTGTCTACGGCCTTGGCGATTCCCTCGCCGATGGCTTTGAAGGCGGCGTGCGTGCGGCCAGCGAAGCCGGTTTTGCCCCGGTTGAAGGCACGGTGCCAAAAGCCTTGAGCCGTCTTGAAGAGCCAACCCTGGCGCTGTTCCAGGTGCCCCACGAAAAAGCCACTGCACGGGCGCCAAAGCAATTTGTCGACCTGCAAAACGACGTGACCGCCGCCGCCATCGAACTGGCCACCCGCGAAGGTTTCGAGTCGGTGGAGCACGTCAAACGCTACACCGCGCTGGGCTTTGGCACCGACCAGGGCAAGCTGGGTAACGTCAACGGCCTGGCCATCGCGGCCCGTTCGCTGAACGTGACCATCCCGCAGATGGGCACCACCATGTTCCGTCCCAACTACACGCCGGTCACGTTCGGCGCCGTAGCGGGCCGTCACTGTGGGCACATTTTCGAGCCGGTACGCTACACCGCGCTGCAAGCCTGGCACGTGAAGAACGGCGCCGAGTTTGAAGACGTCGGCCAGTGGAAGCGCCCTTGGTATTTCCCGCGTAACGGTGAAGACCTGCACGCCGCGGTGAAGCGCGAATGCCTGGCCGTACGCGACAGCGTCGGCCTGCTGGATGCGTCCACCCTCGGCAAGATCGACATTCAAGGCCCGGATGCCCGCGAGTTCCTCAACCGCATCTACAGCAACGCCTGGACCAAGCTCGACGTGGGCAAGGCGCGCTACGGCCTGATGTGCAAGGAAGATGGCATGGTCTTCGACGACGGCGTCACCGCCTGTCTGGCCGACAACCACTTCCTGATGACCACCACCACTGGCGGCGCCGCCCGCGTGTTGCAGTGGCTGGAAATCTACCAGCAGACCGAATGGCCGGACCTCAAGGTCTACTTCACCTCGGTCACCGACCATTGGGCAACCATGACCCTGTCCGGCCCCAATAGCCGCAAGCTGCTCAGTGAAGTGACTGATATCGACCTGGACAAGGACGGCTTCCCGTTCATGACCTGGAAAGAAGGCCTGGTGGGCGGCGTGCCGGCGCGGGTGTTCCGTATCTCGTTTACCGGTGAGCTGTCGTACGAAGTCAACGTGCAGGCCGACTACGCCATGGGCGTGCTGGAAAAAATCGTTGAGGCCGGCAAGAAGTACAACCTGACCCCGTACGGCACCGAGACCATGCACGTACTGCGCGCCGAGAAGGGCTTCATCATCGTCGGGCAAGACACCGACGGCTCGATGACCCCGGACGACCTGAACATGGGCTGGTGCGTTGGCCGTACCAAGCCGTTCTCATGGATCGGCTGGCGCGGGATGAACCGTGAAGACTGCGTGCGCGAAGAGCGCAAGCAATTGGTGGGGCTCAAGCCGATTGATCCGAACGTGTGGCTGCCGGAAGGCGCGCAGTTGGTGTTCGATCCGAAGCAGACGATCCCGATGAAGATGGTGGGCCACGTTACCTCAAGTTATGCACATAACTCCCTGGGCTATTCGTTTGCCATGGGTGTGGTGAAGGGCGGCTTGAAGCGCATCGGCGAGCGGGTGTTTTCGCCGCAAGCGGATGGCAGCGTGATCGAGGCGGAAATTGTGTCTTCGGTGTTCTTTGACCCTAAAGGCGATCGGCAGAACATTTGATCGACCGAGTCGCCTGCATCGCAGGCAAGCCAGCTCCCACATTTGGAATGTATTGCCCTGTGGGAGCCGGGCTTGCCCGGATGAGGCCAGAACAGTCACCACAGAATTCAGAACAGGTGCTTTATGACAGCAGCCAATGTTTACCAACAACGCCCCACCACCGGTGCCAAGGCCGAGTCGTCGCTGCACCATGCCGACCTCGCCAGCCTGGTGGGCAAGGGCCGCAAGAACGCCGGCGTGACCGTGCGTGAAAAGAAACTCCTCGGCCACCTGACTATTCGTGGCGATGGCCACGACGCCGCCTTCGCCGCTGGCGTACACAAGGCCGTCGGCATTGAACTGCCCGGTCCGCTGAGCGTGGTCTTCAAAGGTGAAACCAGCCTTCAGTGGCTCGGCCCGGATGAGTGGCTGTTGATCGTGCCGAGCGGTGAAGAATTTGCCGCCGAGCAAAACCTGCGCGCTGCCCTGGGCGACCTGCATATTCAGATCGTCAACGTCAGCGGCGGCCAGCAGATTCTCGAGCTGAGCGGCCCGAATGTGCGCGACGTGCTGATGAAGTCCACCAGCTACGACGTACACCCCAACAACTTCCCGGTCGGCAAGGCCGTGGGTACGGTGTTCGCCAAGTCGCAACTGGTGATCCGTCATACGGCTGAAGACTCCTGGGAACTGCTGATCCGCCGCAGCTTCTCGGATTACTGGTGGTTGTGGTTGCAGGATGCCTCGGCCGAATTCGGCCTGAGCGGCCAAGCCTGACATGGCGCTCGCGCTGTCTCACCCCTTCACTGTAGGAGCGAGCTTGCTCGCGAAAAACTAAAAGACGCCGCGTTCATTCAGCATGCACGCATCATCGTTGGCGTTCTTCGCGAGCAAGCTCGCTCCTACAGTAGATAGCGTTGTTTGAGGAGTTATTCGTAATGAGCCGCGCACCCGATACATGGATTTTGACCGCCGATTGCCCCAGCGTGCTCGGCACGGTGGACGCGGTCACCCGCTATCTGTTCGAACAGGGCTGCTACGTCACCGAGCACCACTCGTTTGATGACCGCCTCTCGGGTCGGTTTTTCATTCGTGTTGAGTTCCGTCAGCCTGACGGCTTTGACGAGCAGGCGTTCCGCGATGGCTTGGCCACCCGTGGTGAAGCCTTTGGCATGATCTTCGAACTGACGGCGCCGAACTACCGGCCCAAAGTGGTGATCATGGTCTCCAAGGCCGATCACTGCCTCAACGACCTGCTGTACCGCCAGCGCATCGGCCAGTTGTCGATGGATGTGGTCGCGGTGGTGTCCAACCACCCTGATCTGAAGCCGTTGGCCGACTGGCACCAGATTCCCTACTACCATTTTCCCCTGGACCCCAATGACAAACCGTCCCAGGAGCGTCAGGTGTGGCAGGTGATTGAAGGCACCGGCGCCGAACTGGTGATCCTTGCGCGCTACATGCAAGTGCTGTCACCGGAGCTGTGCCGCAAGCTGGACGGCAAGGCCATCAACATTCACCACTCGTTGCTGCCGGGCTTCAAGGGCGCCAAGCCGTATCACCAGGCGTACAACAAGGGCGTGAAACTGGTGGGCGCCACGGCGCATTACATCAACAACGATCTGGATGAAGGGCCAATCATCGCCCAAGGCGTGGAGGTGGTGGATCACAGCCACTACCCCGAAGATTTGATTGCCAAGGGGCGTGATATCGAAGGGCTCACATTGGCGCGGGCGGTGGGGTATCACATTGAGCGGCGGGTGTTTTTGAATGCCAATCGCACCGTTGTTCTCTAGATCGCTATCGCAGGCAAGCCAGCTCCCACAGTGGATCGGGTTCACACACCTAGAATGTGGGAGCTGGCTTGCCTGCGATGAGGCCCTTACCAGCAACACAAGAAACAGCATCTGTAACCCGAGCACTCAACGCGTTGCCCATCCAAGCGGCAACGCAGTTCCATAAAAACAACAGCGAGGTGAAAGCATGTCTGGTAATCGTGGTGTCGTGTATCTCGGCAACGGCAAGGTCGAAGTACAGAAAATCGACTATCCCAAAATGCAGGACCCCCGTGGCAGGAAGATTGAGCACGGCGTCATCCTGCGCGTGGTCTCCACCAATATCTGCGGCTCCGACCAACACATGGTGCGCGGCCGCACCACGGCCCAGACCGGCCTGGTGCTGGGGCATGAAATCACCGGTGAAGTGATCGAGAAGGGCAGCGACGTCGAGAACCTGAAAATCGGTGACCTGGTGTCCGTGCCCTTCAACGTCGCGTGCGGCCGCTGCCGTTCGTGCAAGGAACAACACACCGGCGTCTGCCTGACCGTTAACCCGGCCAGGGCCGGTGGTGCCTACGGCTACGTGGACATGGGCGACTGGACCGGCGGCCAGGCCGAGTACGTGCTGGTGCCGTATGCCGACTTCAACCTGCTGAAACTGCCGGACCGCGACAAGGCCATGGAGAAAATCCGTGACCTGACCTGCCTGTCCGACATCCTGCCCACCGGCTATCACGGCGCCGTCACGGCCGGCGTTGGCCCTGGCAGCACCGTTTACATCGCTGGTGCCGGTCCGGTAGGCCTGGCGGCTGCAGCCTCCGCTCGTTTGCTGGGTGCAGCGGTGGTGATCATCGGCGACGTCAACTCGATCCGTCTGGCTCACGCCAAGGCCCAGGGTTTTGAAGTGGTCGACCTGTCCACCGACACCCCGCTGCACGAACAGATTGCCGCGTTGCTCGGCGAGCCGGAAGTGGACTGCGCCGTTGACTGCGTGGGCTTTGAAGCACGTGGCCACGGCCACGACGGCGTCAAGGCCGAAGCCCCGGCCACGGTGCTCAACTCGCTGATGGGCGTGGTACGCGTGGCGGGCAAGATCGGTATCCCAGGCCTGTACGTGACCGAAGACCCAGGTGCGGTCGATGCCGCCGCGAAAATGGGCAGCCTGAGCATTCGCTTTGGTCTGGGCTGGGCCAAATCCCACAGCTTCCACACCGGGCAAACACCCGTGATGAAGTACAACCGCCAACTGATGCAGGCGATCATGTGGGACCGTATCAACATTGCCGAGATCGTCGGCGTGCAGGTGATCAGCCTGGATGACGCGCCACGCGGTTATGGCGAGTTCGATGCGGGTGTGCCGAAGAAGTTTGTGATTGATCCGCACAAATTATTCAGCGCCGCGTAAGCATTGGCCAAATGAAAAAGGGCGACCCACGGGTCGCCCTTATTCTTCGTCTGGAACCCATTTTCAACGCACTGATGAGCCAATGTGGGAGCGGGCTTGCTCGCGAAGGCGTCGGCCCAGCAACATCGCTGTTGACTGATCCAACGCTTTCGCGAGCAAGCCCGCTCCCACAGTTTGAATCGAGTGTGCAGACGGGTCAGCGAGTGGCCAACGCACCCTGGTAAACGGTCGGGCCGGTTGGTTGCTTACTCACCGAGCCACCTTTGGTTTCAGAACTTACCATCAACTCCACCGGTTGTTTGATCGTCTCCTGCTGGCGCGGATTCAGGCCAATGATGCCTTTGCCATCCTCCGGTAACAGGCCAAGTGACACCGGTGTGCCGTCTTTGGGAATCGCCCAGAGTTCAAGGCTCTGGTCTGGTGCTGGCGCCGTGGAGGCAATCGGTTCTACTTCCAGGTAATCCTTGTGGGCCATGATCTGGGCGGCTGGCTGCTGGGTCGTGGTCACCAATGTCGCCGCGGATTTGACGCTGTCCTGGGTGTAGAGCGCGCCGCCGATACCGGCAACCACCACCACGCAGGCGCCGATGAACAGGCGAGGGCGGCTCCAGAACGCAGGCTTGTGCTCAATCACTGGGGGTTGGATCGCAGTCATAAGTCTCTTCTCGACAAATTTTGTAGTCAGTTCATGGACCCGCTTATCCCCGATGGGTTCCTGAGGGGCTCCGGAACAACCGACGGGTTACCCAGTCCAACGCCTGCTTTTACCCCTATACCCAGAGGTTGTTTCGATGAAGATTTCACGCGGTTTTGCCCTGTCCTGCCTGTTGACCGTGGCCGCCGGCCCGGTGTTCGCCGCAGGTTTCAGCCTTGGCGATGCAGCCAACGCCATTTCCGGCATGCAGGGTGGCAACAACAAGGCCGCTGCCGCCGCGCCTACCTCGGAGACGGCCGACCTGCTGACGGCCCTGACCTCGCAGCTGAACATCACCCCCGAGCAAGCGGTGGGCGGCACGGGGGCCATGCTGGGTCTGGCCAAGAACAAACTCAGTGGCAACGACTTCTCGCAGTTGAGTAGCACTGTGCCGGGCCTGGACAAGTTATCGGGTAATAACGCATTGGGTAGCCTCGGTGCCTTGAGCGGGATGCTCGGCCAAACCGGCGGCAGCAAAACCAGCGGCCTGGATGGCCTGTTGGGCAACGTGAAAAGCACCAATGACTTGAACACCGTCTTCAGCGCCTTGGGCATGGACAGCGGCATGGTCGGCCAGTTTGCCTCGGTGATCCTGAAATACCTGGGCGGCGAGGGTGCCAGCAGCTCCGTGCTGGGAAAATTGGCTCAGGCTTGGGGCGCCGGCAGCTGATACGCCGAAAAATCATACCTGGTGAAAATTACCAGGCTGTAGGGAACCGTAGGAAGCAAGACACCACATAAAGTTACCTTTCAAGGTCTCGTTCATGACGACCTTGGAAGGTTTCCTTGAATAGCGAATAGCCTATGAGTGGTGGCGTTTTGAATATAAAAGAGACACAGATTCCAGACAGCAAACACTATTTCAATCCGCCTCCGCTCCGGCGCGACGACACGGATGACGCCTTGCGATCACGCCTTGCACAGATGGGGGTTAGCTATAGCAGTTACACATTCTCAGCAGGTCACTCCCAAGAAAATGTCCAAGCCCAGTCGCCTGACCTTCGCTTTATCGTGCAGGGTGGAATAGACAATGCCGCGCCGATGGCAACTGTCTTCAACGGCTTGGCTCGAGCGGTCGCTTCGCGTTTTTTATAGTCAGATTTCGTAGCATTTCGGGATCAGGCGGTCATCGCTGGCTCTCGTGTTCTACCCTGCCGTTTTCCAGCAATTCCTGAATTCGACGGTCCTTTTCCGTCCAGAGCTGGTTGACCCAGTTCTGGACGGTCTGGCGAAACGCCGGATCATTCTCGTAATCCCCTTGCCACAACGCCGGGTCCAATTCGCGGGTGCGGATATCCACGATCACCTTCGGCACCGCGCCGCTGATCAAGTCCCAGAACCCCGGAATCTTTTGCTGCGGGTACACCACGGTCACGTCGAGGATCGCGTCCAGCTGTTCGCCCATCGCCGCCAGCACAAAGGCCACGCCGCCCGCCTTGGGCTTGAGCAATCGAGTAAACGGTGAAGCCTGTTGCGTACGCTTGGCCTCGTTGAACCGCGTACCCTCCAGGTAATTGACCACGGTGACCGGCTGACGCTTGAACAGCTCGCAGGCCTCTTTGGTGATCTTCAAATCCTGCCCCGCCAGCTCCGGGTGCCTGGCCAGGAACGCCTTGGTGTAGCGCTTCATGAAGGGGTAATCCAGCGCCCACCAGGCCAGGCCGAGGAAGGGCACCCAGATCAGTTCTTTTTTCAGGAAGAACTTGAAGAACGGCGTGCGCCGGTTCAATGCCTGGATGAGTGCGGGAATATCGACCCAGGATTGGTGGTTGCTGATCACTAGGTAAGAGGTATCGCCGCGCAGGTCCTCGCCACCGCGAATATCCCATTGGGTGGGGATGTACGCGGCGAAGATCAGCTTGTCGATCTCGGCCCAGGTCTCGGCGATCCACATCACCGCCCATGAGGCATAGTCGCGCGAGCGCCCTGGCGCCACGAGCTTGAGCAGGGCGAAGAGCATCAAGGGGCCGATCAGGATCAGCGTGTTGAGTAACAGCAGCAGTGTAACCAGACAGCCGGTGAGCAGGCGGCGCATAAGCAACTCTTGGAATTCTGTGGGCGGGCCATGATAAGCAAGGTGAGTCTAGAGGCCAAATCGCAAAATGCCCGACGAATGTTTCACACTGTGCGCGATATGCTCGGTCATCCAACTAAGTGCTGTGTTTGCGGTCTAGACTGCGCCCACTTCTTTCGAGGAAATCCTGCCGTGAAATTACTCCTTGCCGCGTTCGCCCTGGTTGCCGTACCTGTCATGGCGGCCGAGCCGACCCTTTACGGTCGCTACGAATACATCCAGTTGCCGGAGATTGGCCAGACCTTCAAGGCCAAGATGGACACCGGTGCGCTGACCGCCTCGCTGTCGGCCCGCGACATTGAAACCTTTCAGCGCGACGGCGATGACTGGGTGCGCTTCCGCCTCGGCGGTGAAGGCGCCGGTAACAAGGTCTATGAGCACAAGGTGTCGCGCATCAGCAAGATCAAGAGCCGCGCCGACGAAGATGATGACAAGGACGAAGCCAGCGTGGCCAAGCGCCCGGTGATCGACCTGGAAATGTGCCTGGGCGACGTCAAGCGTACCGTCGAGGTCAACCTTACTGACCGCAGCAGTTTCAACTACCCACTGCTGATTGGCGCCAAGGCCCTGCGTGAGTTTGGTGCTGCGGTAAACCCGGCGCGTCGTTACACTGCCGACAAACCGAACTGCTGATTGAGCCCATGCCGCACATCCTGATTGTCGAAGACGAAGCGGCAATAGCCGACACGCTGATCTTTGCCCTGCAAGGCGAAGGCTTCACCACCACCTGGTTGACCCTGGGCCAGGCGGCGCTGGAGCATCAGCGCCAGACCCCGGCCGACCTGGTCATTCTCGACATCGGCCTGCCGGACATCACCGGCTTTGAAACCTGCAAGCAATTGCGCCGCTTCAGCGAAGTGCCGGTGATGTTCCTCAGTGCCCGGGATGCCGAGATCGACCGGGTGGTGGGGCTGGAGATCGGTGCCGATGATTACGTGGTCAAGCCTTTCAGCCCACGAGAAGTGGCGGCGCGGGTCCGGGCAATTCTCAAACGGGTCGGCCCGGGTGTGGCGCCGACGCTGTTCCAGATAGACCTGGAGCGCATGCAGATTCTCTATCGCGGCCAACCCTTGAGCCTCACGCGTCATGAGTTCCGCCTGCTGCAAAGTCTGCTGGACCAACCCGAGCGCGTGTTCAGCCGCGAGCAACTGCTGGACGCGGTGGGCGTACCCTTTGATGCCGGTTACGAGCGCAATATCGACAGCCATATCAAAAGCCTGCGCAGCAAGCTTCGGAGTGTGGCGGCGGACGCCGAGCCGATCCAGACCCATCGTGGCCTCGGTTATAGCTACAGCCCGAGCCACAGCTGATGCGCCTGGGGCTGCGGATTTTCCTGGTGTATGCGCTGTTTATCGGCCTCACGGGTTACTTCGTGCTCAACACCGTGATGAAGGAAATCCGCCCCGGCGTGCGCCAGTCCACCGAAGAAACATTGGTGGACACCGCCAACCTGTTGGCCGAGATCCTGCGCGAGGACGTAAAGAACGGCACCCTCGGCCAGAGTCATTGGCCAGCGCTGCTCAAGGCCTATGGCAACCGTCAACCGGGTGCGGTGATCTGGGGGCTGCCGAAGAACCAGGTCAACCATCGCATCTACGTGACCGACGCCAAGGGCAGGGTATTGCTCGACTCCAGCGGTGAAGCGGTGGGCCAGGACTATTCGAAATGGAACGACGTATACCTGACGCTGCGGGGCGAATACGGCGCGCGCTCCACCCGCAGCGACGTGGACGACCCGACTTCATCAGTGATGCACGTGGGGGCGCCGATTCGCGATAACGGCCAGATCATCGGCGTGGTCACCGTGGCCAAGCCCAACAGCTCGTTGCAACCCTACGTGGATCGCACCGAGCGGCGCCTGCTGTGGTACGGCGCCGGGCTGGTCACCCTGGGGCTGCTGCTGGGCGCGCTATTGTCGTGGTGGCTGACGGCGGCCCTCAGACGCCTTACCGCCTATGCCGAAGCCGTGAGCGAGGGCCGCCGCGCCGAGTTGCCGCATTATCGCGGCGGCGAGCTCAAGCAGTTATCCACCGCCGTGGAACACATGCGCACGCAGCTGGAAGGCAAGGCTTACGTAGAGCGCTACGTGCATACCCTGACCCATGAATTGAAAAGCCCGTTGGCGGCGATTCGCGGCGCGGCGGAGCTGTTGCAGGGCGACATGAGCCGCGAGCAGCAGCAGCGTTTTGTCGGCAATATCGACAGCGAAAGCGCGCGCCTGCAGCAGCTGATCGAACGCCTGTTGAACCTGGCCCAGGTGGAGCAGCGCCAGGGGCTGGAGGAGCAGTCGAGCATTCCTTTGGCCGCGCTGGTTGAGGATGTGCTCAAGGCTCAATGTGCGCGGATCGAAGGCGCCGGCTTGCACGTCGAACAGGCCATCGCCGCTGATGTGAAGGTGTTTGGCGAACCCTTCCTGCTGCGCCAGGCTTTGGGCAACCTGCTGGACAACGCCCTGGATTTCACCCCGCCCGGCGGCACGCTGAGGTTCAGCGCCCAGGTGCAGCATCACGAGGTGCAGGTCAGCCTGTTCAACCAGGCCGAGGCGATTCCCGATTACGCCTTGCCGCGCCTGAGCGAGCGCTTCTACTCGCTGCCGCGCCCGGCCAGCGGGCGCAAAAGTACGGGCCTGGGGCTCAACTTTGTCGAAGAAGTGATGAAGCTGCACGGCGGCACCCTGCAGATCGGCAATGTGCCAGGCGGCGTGCAAGCGGTGCTGCATCTCCACACAGTCTCCACATTGCCCACATAAATCCCCCATACCGGCTGGGCAGACTCTCCCCATCAAAACAGGGAGAGACCCATGAACCGCAACCTGCTTTTCAAACTGGGCGCGATTGCGCTGCTGATCCTGCTGTTGCTGATTCCATTGCTGATGATCAACGGCATCATCAGCGACCGCCAGCAACTGCGCGACGGCGTGTTGATGGACATTGCCAGAAGCTCAAGCTTTGCCCAGCGCCTCACCGGGCCGGTGATGGTGGTGCCGTATCGCAAGACCGTGCGTGAGTGGAAGCTCAATGAAAAACTCAACAAACGCTACGAAGAAACCCGTGAAGAACGCGGCCGTCTGTATTTCCTGCCGGACCGGTTTGAGCTCGACGGCAAGGTGCAAACCGAACTGCGCTCGCGGGGTATCTACCAGGCGCGGTTGTTCCATGCCGACAACCGTATCAGCGGGCGTTTCGAGCTGCCTGCGCAGTTGGGGATCACCGAAGACTTTGCCGATTACCGCTTTGAGCCGGCGTTTCTGGCGGTGGGCATCAGTGATATTCGCGGCATTGAAAACGCGCTGAAGCTGGAACTGGGAGAGCAGCGGCTGGAGTTCTCGCCGGGTTCCCAAGTCGATTGGCTGGGCGAGGGTGTGCATGTGACGTTGCCCGAGCAGGACAGCAAGAAACCCGCCGTGGTGGAGTTCGCCTTCGACCTGCGCCTGCAAGGCACCGAGCAACTGCAAGTGGTGCCCGTGGGCAAGACCAGCCAGGTGTCACTGGCGTCCAACTGGCCCCACCCGAGCTTTATCGGCAACTTCCTGCCGGCTCAACGTGCAGTCACCGACCAGGGCTTCAGCGCCAATTGGCAGACGACATTCTTCTCCACCAACCTAAAACAAGCCCTGCAGAATTGTCTGGACGGGCAAGGCTGTGAAAACTTCAGCAACCGCAGCTTTGGTGTGAACTTCATCGACCCGGTAGACCAGTACCTCAAGAGCGACCGGGCGATTAAATATGCGCTGTTGTTTATCGCCCTGACCTTTGCCGGCTTCTTCCTCTTCGAGGTGCTCAAGAGTCTGGCGGTGCACCCGATCCAGTACGCCTTGGTGGGCGTCGCGCTGGCGTTCTTCTACCTGCTGCTGTTGTCGTTGTCCGAGCATCTGGGCTTTGCCCTGGCCTACCTCATATCCGCCAGCGCCTGTGTGCTGTTGATTGGTTTCTACGTGTGCCATGTGCTGCGCAGCGTTGCCCACGGTCTGGGGTTTTCGGCTGGGCTGGCGGCGCTGTATGGCTTGCTGTACGGGTTGCTCAGTGCCGAGGATTACGCGCTGTTGATGGGCTCGCTGTTGCTGTTTGGCCTGCTGGGCACGGTGATGGTGCTGACGCGCAAGCTGGATTGGTATGGGGTGGGTAAGCGTAAGGTGGAGGAGGGGCAATGATCGGACTGCGCGAAGACCAGCAAATGAAAGCGAAGATGGTCAACTTCCTCACCAACGCCACCTTCCACTGTAGGAGCGAGCTTGCTCGCGAAGAACGCAAGGACACCGCCTTTAACCAGACGACCCGCGTTATCGTTGACGATTTTCGCGAGCAAGCTCGCTCCTACAGAGGCGGCTGAGTCTGCTGCATCGAAGGCCGCAGGCTGACCTCGGCGTACCAGGCAGCGAGCTTGGGGTTGTCCGAGCGCCATTGCAGATCCGGATGGCGAAAGTCGATATAGCCCAGGGCACAGGCCACGCTGATGGCGGCGATGTCAAAGTGGCTGGCCAGTTCGGCAATGGCGTCCCGCTCCAGTTCGGCGAGCGCGCGGCGGATCTTGTTGCGCTGTTCGTCCAGCCAGGGCGCCCAGTGTTTTTCTGGCGGGCGCATGGCGGTCTCGTAACGCACCAGTACGGCGGCATCCATGATGCCGTCAGCCATCGAGGCCAGGGTCAGGCGCCGCCAGCGGGCCGAGCCGTCGCGGGGGATTAGCGGGTTGCCGACATGCTGGTAGTCGAAGTAATCGAGGATCACCCGGCTGTCGTGCAATACCGAACCGTCGGCCAGGCGCAGGGCCGGGATCTTGCCGGTGGGGTTGCCTTGCACCACATCGGCGTCCGGGGTGACCGGTGTGGGCATGCAAGCGTGCAGGGCCACGCGGTCCTGTTGGCCGGTCTCGATCAGCAGCACGCGGACTTTGCGCACGAATGGCGAAGCGGGGTTGTGGAACAAGGTCATGCTGGGCGCGGACATGGGCATTCCTCTGTAGGAGCGAGCTTGCTCGCGAATAACGCCAACGATAACGCAGCTCGCCTGGTTTAACGCGGTGCTCTCGGGTTTTTCGCGAGCAAGCTCGCTCCTACAGTAGTTTGTAGACGGCAATGGCCGCGGGTATGCCCAACCCGATCCAACTCAACGAATCCCACCACCCATCCCCCAGCAGCGCCGCAAACAACCCGGCGGCACTGAGCAGGCCAATCCCCAATGGTATGGCAAAGACCTTCCAGAAATTCGACTGCCGCGGCTTCATACCTTGGACGCCTTGCGCCGCACGACCCATAAGTAAATGCCGCTGACCAGCACGATGATGGTCAACACATCCAGCACCGCCCACAGGACTTTCATCGGCATGCCGCCGTAATCACCGAAATGCAGGGGTTGGGACATGCCCATGGCATCCATGTACCACGGCCGTTCGGCGATGGCGGTGACGGCCAGGGTGCTGGCGTCGATCAGTACCGGCGTCAGCAAGTGGGAGGTCAGGTGGGTGCTGCCTTTCATGAACACAGCGTAGTGATGTTCGCTGGAGAAGCGCGTGCCGGGGAAGGCGATAAAGTCCGGCTCCATACCCGGTGCGGCCTTGGCGGCAATGCTCAACAGCTCGGTGGCGGGTGCGCGCTGGGTTAGCGGCGGGGCGTTCTTGTAGGGTTCGATCATGGCGCTGAGGCTGTCCTGGCGCCAGGCGGCGATGATCAGGTCGGCGCAGGCGCTGATCACGCCAGTCACCCCCACCACCAGCGCCCAGGTCAAGGTGACCACGCCGATCAGGTTGTGCAGGTCGAGCCAGCGCAGGCGAGTGGACTTGTCCTGGCGCACCGTGGCGAACTTCAAACGGCGCATGAACGGCAGGTACAACACCGTGCCCGAGATCATCGCCAGCACAAACAGAACGCCCATGAACGCCAGCAGCAACTTGCCCGGCAGCCCGGCAAACATATCCACATGCAGGCGCAGCAGGAACAGCGTAAAGCCCCCATTGGCAGACGGCATTTCGACGGTTTCGCCAGTGCGGGCATCGAGCATGAAGGTGTGCGACGAGTTCGGCTCCGTGCCGGCTGTGGCCGCCATGATCGCGATCACGCCGTTCTTGTCGTCCTCGTCCCAGGCCAGGTACTGCATGGCCTCGCCGGGGCGATGGGCCTGGGCTTTGGCTACTAGCTGCTCGAGGTTGAGCCGGGGCGTATCGGCAGGCATCTGCGCCAGTTCGGGCTCATTGCCCAACAGGTGGTCGATCTCGTGGTGAAACACCAACGGCAGGCCAGTGAGGGCGAGCAGCAGCAGGAATACGGTGCAGATCAGGCTGGTCCAGGTGTGGATGAAGGACCAGCGGCGGATGGTTTTGCTTTTCATTGTCTAGCCTTCAGATGCACCAAAGCCGCCCGGTGGGGCGGCCTGGCTGTTAACTCAGCTGATTACCACTGGTAGGTGGCGCTGGCGACTACGCTGCGTTGGTCGCCGAAGTAGCAATAGGAGCCATCACAGGTGGAAATGTAGTCCTTGTTGAACAGGTTGGTCGCGTTCACTTTCACCGACGCACCCTTGAGACTGTTGTCCAGGCGACCGAGGTCGTAATGCACGGAGCCATCGAACACGGTGTAGGCGTTGGCCTTGCCGGCCCAGGTATTGGCCTGGTCGCCGTAGGTGTTGCCGGTGTAGCGGGCGCCGAAGCCGATACCGAAACCGTCGAGGGCGCCGGTGTGCCAGGTGTAGTCGGTCCACAAGGACGCTTGTTGGTTAGGCATCAGTTGAAGGCGGTTGCCTTTGTACTGACCTTTTTGCACCTCAGACTTGGCCAAGGTGTAGGCCGCGATGACCTTGAGGTTTTCGGTCACATCAGACACGGCTTCCAGCTCCAGCCCCTTGACCTTTACTTCTCCGGTCTGGTCGGTCAAGGAGGCGCCACCAGACTGGAAGCTGGTGACTTGTACGTTCTTCTGGGTCAGGTCGTAGACCGCCGCACTAAGCAGGGTGTTGGAGCCGGGTGGCTGGTATTTGATCCCCAACTCCCACTGCTTGCCTTCCGTCGGCTTGAACGACTGGAGGGGGTCGACGCTGGCGTTGCTCGCAGGCTGGAACGACTCGGCGTACGAGAGGTAGGGGACAAAGCCCGAGTCGAACACATAGCTCAGCGCCGCGTTGCCACTGAAATTCTTACTGCGGTCGGTATTGGTCGCGTCGTTCTTGTTGAAGTAGGTGGTGCCCTGGTGCACCCAGTCTTCACGACCACCAAGCGTCAGGCGCCAGTTGTCCAGGGCCATCTGGTCCTGCACGTAAAGGCCGGTCTGCACGGTTTTCTGGTTGTAATCGTAGAACGCGGTGGAGCGCGCCGGGCGCACGATCGGCTGCCCATAGACCGGATTAAAGATGTTCGTGGTGCCACCGTCGCCGAAAATCGCCAGGTACGAGGTGTCGGTGCGTTGATGATCCAGACCCAGCAGCAGGGTGTGGGAGATGTCGCCGGTGGCAAAGTCAGCCTGGAAATTGTTGTCCACCGCGAACTGGCTGATGTCCTCGTCCACATTGGTCGAAGAGCGGCTTATGTCGCCATTGGCATCGGCGGGGGAAAAGGCAAACGAGCCTACCGTCAGTTGCTGGAATGCCAACTCGGATTTGGTGTAGCGCAGGTTCTGCTTGAATTGCCAGGTATCGTTGAAGCGGTGCTCGAACGCGTAGCCCAAGGCGTAGTAGGTGCGGTCGTAGAAGTCGTAGTCCGGGTCGCCGAGGTTCTTGTGGTGGGAAACCTCGCCTAGCGGTGATTTGATTTTGGTGCCCTGGATCGGCAGGAACTGGCTGGTGGTGCCGGTATCGTCACGGGTGAACTGTGACAGCAAGGTCAGCTTGGTATCGGTGTCGATATTCCAGGTCAAGCTCGGTGCGATGTTGTAGCGCTTGTTGTCGATGTGATCGACCTGGGTACCAGCATCGCGCACGACACCGCCAACGCTGTAGAGAAACTGGCCCTCATCATCGATCTTGCCAGTGCTTTCGAAATTGATCTGGCGGTAGTTGTCACTGCCGTATTGCATCTGGATAGCGTGGCTCGATTCAGCGCTGGGGCGGCGGCTGACCATATCCAGCAGGCCGCCCGGAGGGGTCTGGCCATAGACTGACGAGGCCGGACCGCGCAGCAAGGCGAGGCGGTCGAGGTTCCAGGTTTCGGCTTTCGGGTTGGCGTAGACGCCACGGGGCAGCGGCAGTCCGTCGAGGAACTGGGTGGGCTCAAAGCCACGCACACGCATCCAGTCGTAACGGGTATCGCTGCCGTAGCTGGCGGAGACGATGCCGGGCATGTACTTGACCGCATCGTCGAGGTTCTGGACGTTACGGTCTTGCATCTGTTCGCGGGTGGCCACCGAGATCGAGCGTGGTGCCTCTACCAGTGCGGTGTCGGTCTTGGTGCCAGCCGCGGTGCGCTTTGCCAGGTAGCCCTCCACCGGCCCCCAAGCACTTTCATAGTTACCCTGGGCAACGATGCTGGTCTCGGGCAACGCCACAACCCCTTGCGGAATCGCGGCCAAGGTAAAAGTCCCCGCTGTGCTCTGCTCCAACTGCAACCCCGTCCCCCGCAGCGCTTCACGCAACGCGCCCTGCGCATCGAACTGGCCTTTGACCGGCGCCGAGGTCTTGCCGGCGGCGAGTGCGGGGTTGAGGGTCAGGGCCAGGCCGGCCTGGCTGGCGATCTGGTTCAGGGTGGTGGCCAGGGGCGCAGCGGGCAGGTTATAGGCGCGCACGCTCAAGGCTTGTTCTGCGGCATACAGCGTAGTGCTGGCCAGCGGGGCGCTGAGGGCGATCGCCACGGCTAACAGGCTGGGGCGCAACAAGGTGTCTAGCGTGCGGGACATAAGGGCGGCTCCTGAATGGAAATATTTCTCAATTGCCTAGGTGCCGAGCGAGAAGCGAAAAGTGATAGGGCCAAGTGAAAATATTTTACCGAGGTGTGCTTGAGGGCCTCATCGCAGGCAAGCCAGCTCCCACAGTTGATGGTGTTCGCAATTCAAAATGTGGGAGCTGGCTTGCCTGCGATAGCAATCGTCCAGGCGCTGCAGACCCTAAGGCTTACCCTTGACGGTCACCCACCACGGCGTGTGCTGCTCGATCTGCACCGGCAAGGTCGGCAACAACGCATTCAATGCCAACGTGGTGTCGTGCAGCGGGAAACTGCCGGTGATGCGCAAATCAGCGACGGACTTATCCACCCCTAGATAGCCTTGGCGATAGCGCGCCAATTCCTCGATCACATCCCCCAGCCGGGCGTTGTCGACCACCAGCATGCCGCGCGTCCAGGCATCGGTGGCCGGGGTGACGGCCAGCAGCGGGCCTAGGCCGTCGCTGCGCATCAGCACCTGCTGACCCGCCTTGAACACCTGCTCCTGGTGCAACGCCTCGGGCTGGGCGGCCACGGCCGACTGCAACACACTCAGGCGCGTGGCGTCGTCTTCGCGCTTGACGATAAATCGGGTACCCAGTGCCCGCAGGCTGCCGTCGCGGGTTTGTACATAAAAGGGGCGTGAATCGTCGTGGCCGGTTTCGACGAGGATTTCGCCTGCCTGCAACACGATCAAGCGGCGTGTTTCGTCGAAGCGCACATCAATGGCGCTGTGGGTGTTGAGGTTGACCCGCGTGCCGTCCGCCAGTTTCAGCATGCGTTGCTCACCGGTGGCGGTGCGTTGGTCGGCCAGCCAATAGTGGATAGGTACGTAACGCTCCCCGGCAAAGAGCGCCAGGCCGCACACCAGCACGATACTGGCCAGGCCCCGGCCCAGTTTGCGCACGCGCTGGCGGACGCCGTGGCGCGATTGCAGCAGCGCCGCCCGGGCCGGGCCCGCGGCCACGCTGAAACGCTGGTCGAGCATGCCCAACTGGCGCCAGGCGCGCGCATGTTCCTCATCGCTGGCCAGCCACTTGCTGAACTCTTCCTGTTCCACCGCGCTGCCGTTGCCAGAATCGAGGGACAGTTGCCAGGCAATCGCGGCATCCAGCACGCGCGACGACACCGGTTTGGAGCCGATGGCGGTCACGACGGCTCGCCATACAGTGCGATGTAGCACTGGCGAATGCCCTGGGCCAGGTATTGGCGCACGCGGGGCACCGACACGCCCAGGCGCTGGGCGATTTCGGCGTGGCCCAGGCCGTCGAGGCGGTTATAAAGAAACGCGGCGCGGGCCTTGCTCGACAGTTTGCCGAGCAGGCGGTCGATGGCCTTGAGGTCTTCGAGGATCAGTTGCTGGGCTTCCGGCGAAGGCTGTTCGCTTTCCGGGATCAGCATCAATTCGGTGAGGTAGGCCTGCTCCAACGCTGCACGACGGAAGTAGTCGAACAGCAAACCCTTGGCGATCGCCACCAGGAACGCCCGCGGTTCGCGGGGCTCGCGCAACTCATCACGGCCCAGCAGGCGCATGAAGGTGTCCTGGCTGAGGTCTTCGGCACGGCTCGGGCACGCCACGTTACGTCGCAGCCAAGCCAACAGCCAGCCACGGTGGTCGCGATATAACGCACCAACAAGCTCACTGCGTGGGGTCTGGACCGACGACAAGGCATCACCGAATAAACAAGAGGTTTAAACTAACGAGAATTATTCGCGATTGTCGCAGAGGCGTGGGGTGGGCGCAATTGGCGTCTGTCGGGTGATGACATTAAAACGATGGCGCCTGTTTGCGCCGTTTCCATTGGGCCAAACGCTCTTGCAGCGCCTGCGGCGTGTCGATCTGTTGCTGCCGCGCACGGCTGAACAGGATCAGCATCAGCTCCGCCGTCGCCAATGCGTCGGCGCTGGCGTGGTGGCGTTCGCCGGCCTGTAGCCTGAAGTGGTTGAGCCAATCATCCAGCCCGGCCTCGCGGATATGCGCTTCAGGGCACAACAGTGGGGCCAGGTCAGCCACATCCAGGAACGGATGGCCCAGGCGAGACCCCAAGCTGTCCTTGAGCGCCCGGCACAGCATGTGTTGATCGAACGGGGCATGAAAAGCCAGCAGAGGGCTGTCGCCCACGAACGCCATGAAATCCAGCAACGCCTCGGCCGGGTCGCTGCCGGCGGCGATTGCACTGGGTCCCAGCCCGTGGATCAGCACACTGGGGCTGAGCTTGGTGTCGGTGCGCTGCAAGGTACGTTCGAACAGTTGGGAGAAATCCACCGCACCGTCTTCGATGACCACGGCGCCGATCGACAGTACCTGGTCGCGGTGAAGGTTCAGGCCACTGGTTTCCAGGTCCACCACCACCCAGCGCTGGCTGCGCAATGGGCCGTTGCCCAGTTCGGCGGGCTTGGGTAACTGCTCCAGGCGCTGCTGTTGCGCAGCGTTGAGCCCAGGCTTTTTGGCGCGCAGCCAGCCAAACAAACTCACAGTTGATACCGCAAGCTCAGGCTGCTTTGCAGGCGTTGGGCCTGGCGCAGGGACTCACGCAGGATGCGCCGGTCCAGGTGGTTGAGGCTGTCGGGGTCGACGCGGTTGGAATAGGGTAGGTTCTCGCGGGTCTGCAATTGATGCTGCTGCATACGGGTCTGCTGGATAAAGTGGTAGGCCTCTTCATAGGCGGCGCCATCCAGGGGTTCGATCACGGCCTTGTCCACCAACTGGCGCAGGCGTTCCAGGGTGTTGTTGGCGTGGATGCCATTGGCCAGGGCCAACAGGCGCGCGCCGTCTACGAAGGGCGTAAGGCCTTGCACCTTGAGATCGAGGGTGGCTTTTTCGCCATTTTTGCGGGTCAGCACGAACTCGCGGAAACGCCCCACCGGTGGGCGGCGTAGCAGCGCGTTCTCGGCCAGCATGCGTTGGAACAAACGGTTATCCGCCACCTGATCGAGAATGCCCTGGCGCAGTTGCTCGCAACCGCGCTCGTCGCCCCACACCACGCGCACGTCAAAATAGATGCTTGAGCTCAGCAGGTTTTCTGGCGTCGCCTCACGAATGAATGCGCCGAAGCGCCGCGCCCATTCCACGCGGGACAAGCACAACTCGGGGTTGCCGGCCATGATATTGCCTTTGCACAGGCTGAAGCCGCACAGCGCCAGGCTTTGGTTGATGTGCTGCGCCAGGGGCAACAAGCGGCCACGAAAGTCGGCGGCTTCGACGGCGTCCTTGGCCTCGAACAGGATGCCGTTGTCCTGGTCGGTGTACAGCGTTTGCTCGCGACGGCCTTCGCTGCCAAAACACAGCCAACTGAAGGGCACGCCGGGGTCGCCTTTTTCCGCGAGGGTCAGCTCGATCACCCGGCACACGGTGTGGTCGTTGAGCAGCGTAATGATATGGGTGATCTGGGTGGATGAGGCGCCATGGGCGAGCATGCGCTCCACCAACTGGCCGATTTCACCGCGAATCGCCACCAGGTTCTCCACCCGGGGCGCGTTGCGGATGGTGCGGGCCAGGTGCACCAGGTCCACACGCTGCAAGGAGAACAGGTCACGCTCGGAGACCACGCCACACAGGCGCTGGTCTTGCACCAGGCACACATGGGCGATATGCCGCTCGGTCATGGCGATGGCCGCATCGAAAGCGCTGTGCTCCGGGCTCAAGTAAAACGGCGCCTGGGTCATGTGCCCGGCAATGCTCTGGCTGAAATCGCTGGTGCCATCGGCGACCACCTGGCGCAGATCGCGCAGGGTGAAGATGCCCAGGGGCGCCTTGTGTTCGTTGACGATCACAATGCTTCCGACCTGCTGTTCGTGCATCAAGGTCACCGCTTCGCGCAACGGTGTGTGCGGGCTGCAGGTGACCGGGTGGCGCATGGCCAATTCACCCAGGCGGGTATTCAAGGAATATTGGGTGCCGAGGGTTTCCACGGCTTTTTGCTGTACCTGCTGGTTGACCTGGTCGAGCAGGCTGCTGACCCCGCGCAAGGCGAAATCACGAAACGGGTTGGACAGCGCGAACAGCTTGATAAAGGCCGGTTTGTTCAATTGCAGGCAAAAGGTGTCTTCAGCGGCTTTGTGTTCTGTACGGGTCGCGCGTTCACCCAGCAAGGCGGCGAGGGGGAAGCATTCGCCGGTGGCGATTTCAAAGGTAGTGTCTGCCGAGTCTGGCCGCTCACCCACGACCCGCCCCTGCTTGACGATATAAAAATGCTCGACCGGGCCGCCCGACGGTTTGAGGATGCTGTCCCCAGGGCCGTAGAAACGCAGCTGGCACTGTTCCACTAGAAAGGCCAGGTGTGCCTGCTCCATCTGGTTGAACGGCGGGAAGCGTTGCAGGAATTGCAGGGTGCCGTGGATGTTCTGCAACACAGCGGTTTTACCCGCCTGTGCGAATGCATCAGCTTTACTCATAACAGTGACCGCAGTGTTTTTGTCATTATCGTGCTGCATGGTCGACTCCTGCGCGGTGGGTGCCCATTGGACGTAAGTCTAGGTCGAGGAATACCGCGCAAAACTAGGGAAAAACCTTACATGACAATCGTCCAAAACCCGTAGAACGCCCACTAGGCAAACTTTCCGACGAAGTGCACATTGATCGCCCTTCCGCAGATGTCTGACGAGTGTGCTGGGAGATTGATGAGAACTGCTGAGAAACGTATGTCCGACCACGATATTTTGAGTGATGCCGAGCGCGAGGCGCTGAGCGCCGTGATGCTGGAGCCCGATTTACCCCCCCAACGCGTATTGATCGTGGACGACGACAAGGACGCGCGTGAACTGTTGGCGGAAATCCTAGGGCTCGACGGTATTCGCTGCATGACGGCCGACAGTGGCGAGGCGGCGTGGGATTTGTTGAAGACAAGCACTTCCATCGGTTTATTGATCACCGACCTGCGCATGGCCCCCAGCAATGGCCTGGAACTGATCCGCCAGGTGCGTGAGTCCACCCGTGCGGCGTTGCCGATCATCATCATGTCGGGGGACGCGGAGGCGCCGGATGTGATTGATGCGATGCATTTGAGCGTGGTGGATTTTTTGCTCAAGCCGATCGATAGCGTGAAGTTGGCGAAGCTGGTGAAGCGGGAGTTAGGGATGGTGCCCTGAGTGTGGGGTGACTGGCCTGGCCTCATCGCGGGCAAGCCCGGCTCCCACATTTGAAATGCATTCCCCTGTGGGAGCTGGCTTGCCTGCGATTCAGGCAACGCGGTCTAACTGATACACCTGATAAAAAAGCCCCGGTCTTTCGATCAGGGCTTTTTTGTGTCTGTAGGAGCGAGCTTGCTCGCGAAGAATGCACAGGCACCGCGTTTGTCCAAGGTGCCTGCGTTATCGTTGACGTTTTTCGCGAGCAAGCTCGCTCCTACCATTACAGGCCGTTCTTGGCCTTGAACTCCCGACGCCTGCGGTGCAACACCGGCTCGGTATAGCCATTGGGCTGCTTGGTCCCTTCAATCACCAACTCCACCGCTGCCTGGAACGCGATGTTGCTGTCGAAATCCGGAGCCAGTGGGCGGTACAACGCGTCCCCGGCATTCTGGCGATCTACCACGGGCGCCATGCGCTTGAGGCTTTCCATCACTTGAGCTTCGTTGACGATGCCGTGGCGCAGCCAGTTGGCGATGTGCTGGCTGGAAATACGCAGGGTGGCGCGGTCTTCCATCAGGCCGACATCGTTGATGTCCGGCACCTTCGAGCAGCCCACACCCTGGTCGATCCAGCGCACCACATAGCCGAGGATGCCCTGGGCGTTGTTGTCCAGCTCGTTGCGGATCTCTTCTTCGGACCAATCGGTGTTGCTGGCCAAAGGAATGGTGAGGATATCGTCCACCGAGGCGCGCTCGCGCTTGGCCAGTTCGGCCTGGCGGGCAAACACATCAACCTTGTGGTAGTGCAACGCATGCAGGGCCGCGGCGGTCGGCGACGGTACCCAGGCGGTGTTGGCGCCGGCCAGTGGGTGAGCGATTTTCTGTTCGAGCATCGCCGCCATCAGGTCGGGCATGGCCCACATGCCTTTACCGATCTGTGCACGACCTTGCAGGCCGGTGCTCAGGCCGATATCGACGTTCCAGTTCTCATAGGCGCCGATCCATTTTTCCGCCTTCATGGCCGCCTTGCGCACCATCGCGCCGGCTTCCATGGAGGTGTGGATTTCATCGCCGGTGCGGTCGAGGAACCCAGTGTTGATAAACACCACACGCTCGCTGGCCGCCTTGATACAGGCCTTGAGGTTGACCGTGGTGCGGCGCTCCTCGTCCATGATCCCGACCTTGAGGGTGTTGCGCGCCAGGTTCAGCACCTCTTCGATGCGACCGAACAGTTCGTTGGTGAACGCGGCTTCTTCCGGGCCGTGCATCTTCGGTTTCACGATGTACACAGAACCGGTACGGCTGTTCTTGCGGGTGTTGTTGCCGTTGAGGCTGTGGATCGCCGCCAGGCTGGTGATCAGGCCGTCGAGGATGCCTTCGGGCACTTCGTTGCCGGCTTTATCGAGGATCGCATCGATGGTCATCAAGTGGCCAACGTTGCGCACGAACAACAGCGAACGGCCGTGCAGGGTTACGTCGCTGCCATCCACGCCGGTGTAGACGCGGTCAGGGTTCATGGTGCGGGTGAAGGTCTGGCCGCCCTTGGCCACTTCTTCGGCCAGGTCGCCCTTCATCAGGCCGAGCCAGTTGCGGTAGATCACCACTTTGTCATCGGCGTCCACGGCGGCCACGGAGTCTTCGCAGTCCATGATGGTGGTCAGCGCAGCTTCCATCAGCACGTCTTTGACGCCGGCAGCGTCGGTCTGGCCGACCGGGGTGCTGGCGTCGATCTGGATCTCGAAGTGCAGGCCATTGTGCTTGAGCAAGATTGCAATCGGCTCGGCCGCAGGGCCCTGGAAGCCGATCAACTGGGCATCGTCACGCAGGCCGCTGTTGTTGCCGCCTTTGAGGCTGACGATCAGCTTGCCATCGACGATCTTGTAGCCGGTGGAATCGACGTGGCTGCCGGCGCTGAGCGGCGCAGCTTCGTCGAGGAAGGCGCGGGCGAAGGCAATCACCTTGTCGCCACGCACTTTGTTATAGCCCTTGCCCTTCTCGGCGCCGTTGGCTTCGCTGATGGCGTCGGTGCCATAGAGCGCGTCGTACAGCGAGCCCCAGCGCGCATTCGAGGCATTGAGGGCGAAGCGGGCATTCATCACCGGCACGACCAGCTGTGGGCCGGCCATGCGTGCGATCTCGTCATCGACGTTTTGGGTCGAGGCCTGGAAGTCTGCGGCTTCTGGCAGCAGGTAGCCGATGTCTTGCAGGAAGGCTTTGTAGGCCACCGGGTCATGGGCCTGGCCCGCGTGGGTCTGGTGCCAGGTATCGATCCGCGCCTGGAAGTCGTCGCGTTTGGCGAGTAGGGCTTTGTTCTTCGGAGCCAGGTCATGGATGACCTTGTCGGCACCGGCCCAGAACTGGTCGGCAGTGATGCCGGTACCGGGAATGGCTTCGTTGTTCACGAAGTCGAACAGGACTTTGGCGACCTGCAGGCCACCGACTTGAACGTGTTCAGTCATTGCTTGCCTCACTCTGCGGAGCTTATGCGCTTTTTCAGATTTTCATTATGTAGTGCACGGTTGGGCATACTACATGATGACTTGCGGTTGTGAAAATTAGACTAAATACGTCGTTTAGCGACCCACTTTGGTCGTACGGTCACAGCGGAGAACCGGATGTTCTCAAAAAACTATGAGATTGTTCCAGATAAATATCAAAATGGTACACGATTTGTCTTCGAGCGACCGCGCGTCCACTTTGTAGGAGCGAGCTTGCTCGCGAAAAACCTGAGAGCACCGCAAGTGTCAGTTTTTTCGCGTTATCGTTGACGACCTTCGCGAGCAAGCTCGCTCCTACAGGAATAGCACCGAGGTATTTCGCCATGGACCATCTTGTACTCACTATTATCGCCGCCGACAAACCCGGCCTGGTTGAACGCATCGCACAGAACATTGCCACCCACGGCGGTAACTGGCTGGAAAGCCGCATGGCGCACATGGCCGGGCAGTTTGCCGGGATCCTGCGGGTGAGCGTGCCGAGCGAGCAGCGCCAGGCATTGGTGGGATCGTTGGAGGATTTATCCACCCACGGCATTCGCGTGTTGGTGGGTGAGGGCAGCAGCGGCCAGGCATCAGCGTCCAAGCCGATCCTGATGACCCTGGTGGGCAATGACCGCTCGGGCATCGTGCGTGAGATCACCGCGCTGTTGAGCCAGCAGGGTGTCAACCTGGAACGCCTGAGTACCGATGTGCGCCCGGCGCCCATGAGTGGTGATCCGCTGTTCAACGCCGAGGCGTTGTTGCAAGTGCCGGCCACGCTGTCGCTGGAAACCTTGCAAGAGGCTCTGGAAACCCTGGCCGATGACTTGATGGTGGAGTTGCGTCAGGAAGAATAAAGATCCATAAGGTTATGCATCGAAATCTTGCATGGGCCTGTGGATAACCTGTAGAGACCCGACGCCAGGCCACGCCCGCCGGGCATCTGCGCAAGTTGAGCAAAAAACGAGCAGTTTCAAGGGCTTGTGCACAAATGGCGGGGATCAGGTTGTGGATAACCTTGGGGTGGAACGCTGCAAGCCCCGAATGCTGTGGCTTGCAGAGGTTTGTACGTTATTTGATCAGCGTTTGCGCACGGTCAGCCAGGCATCCAGGCTGTACACCACCAGCCCGGCCCAGATGAAGGCGAAGGCAATCAACGTGCTCGGCGCCAGGTGTTCACCGAACAACAGCACGGCTTCGAGCAACACCAGCGTCGGCGCCACATACTGCAAAAAGCCCAGGGCGGTGTAGGGCAAATGCCGTGCAGCGGCGTTGAAGCACACCAAGGGAATTAGCGTCACCGGGCCTGCGGCCACCAGCCACCAGGCTTCGGAGGTGCTCCAGAACGCCAGTTGCGCGCTGTGGGCGGTGGGGTTGAACAGCAACCAGGCGATGGCAATGGGTACCAGCATCCAGGTTTCCACCACCAGCCCTGGCAGCGCCTTGACCGGCGCCTGCTTGCGGATCAAACCGTAGAAGCCGAACGTCAGCGCCAGCGCCAACGACACCCACGGCAGGCTACCGACCTGCCACACCTGCTGCGCCACACCCGCCGCAGCCAACCCGACAGCCACCCACTGCAAACGACGCAGGCGCTCGCCGAGGATCAGCATGCCCAGCAGCACATTCACCAGTGGGTTGATGTAGTAACCCAGGCTGGCTTCAAGCATGCGCCCGGTGTTCACCGACCACACATAGGTCAGCCAGTTAGCGGCAATCAACGAACCACTGAGGGCCAGGATCGCCAGGCGCTTGGGGTTGTCGCGCAGTTCGCGAAACCAGCCGGGGTGTTTCCACACCATCAGCAACAGCCCACCGAACAGTGCCGACCACAACACGCGGTGCACGATGATCTCGGCGGCGGGCACGCTGGCGATGGCTTTGAAGTAGAGCGGGAACAGACCCCAGATGACATAGGCGCTAAGGCCCAGGATGTACCCCTTGCGAGGGTTGGCGGCTTGCATTGCAGAATCCTTGCTTAGGCAGCTAACAAAGCGCAATTGTAAGGATATTTGTCAAACAAAGGGCGCCGCTTTTTGGTGGGAGCTGGCTTGCCTGCGATGCAGACGACTCGGTGTATCAGTGACACTGAGTTGATGCCATCGCAGGCAAGCCAGCTCCCACAGGAGGTAGGGCCAGGTCAGAAGAGTTTCAGCGGTTCTTCATTGAGCGCCGACAGTTGCTCGCGCAACGCCAGCACCTGGTCGCCCCAATACCGCTCGCTGCCAAACCACGGAAAGCTACGGGGGAATGCGGGGTCGTCCCAGCGTCGCGCCAGCCAGGCACTGTAGTGCATCAGGCGCAGGGCGCGCAGTGGTTCGATCAGCGCCAGTTCGCGGGGGTCGAAGTCGTGGAATTCCTGGTAGCCATCCATCAGCTCCGAGAGCTGGCCCAGGCATTCCTGGCGGTCGCCGGCGAGCATCATCCACAGGTCTTGCACCGCCGGGCCCATGCGGCAGTCATCCAGGTCGACGATATGGAACATCTCGTCGCGGCACATCATGTTGCCGGGGTGGCAGTCGCCGTGCATGCGGATGTTTTTGTGCGGGGTGGCGGCATACACGTCTTCCACCCGCTTGAGCAGGTCGCGGGCCACGGACTCGTAGGCCGGCAACAGGCTTTTGGGAATGAAGTTGCCTTCAAGCAAGGTGGTGAGGGAGTCGTGACCGAAATTTTTCACCCCCAGGGCTTCGCGGTGTTCGAACGGGCGGGTGGAGCCCACCGCGTGCAAACGCCCGAGCAGTTGCCCAAGCCGATAAAGCTGATCGAGGTTGCCCGGCTCCGGCGCGCGGCCGCCACGGCGAGGAAACAGGGTGAAGCGGAAACCTGCGTGTTCGAACAGGCTCTCGCCGTTGTGGACCAACGGGGCGACCACCGGTACATCGCACTCGGCCAGTTCGAAGGTGAAGCGGTATTCTTCCAGGATCGCCTCGTTGGTCCAGCGCTGGGGACGATAGAACTTGGCGATCAGCGGTTCGGCGTCTTCGATGCCCACTTGGTACACGCGGTTTTCGTAGCTGTTGAGCGCTAGAACTCGCGCGTCGCTGAGGAAACCGATGCTTTCGACGGCGTCGAGCACCAGGTCTGGGGTGAGTGTTTCAAACGGGTGGGCCATGCGAACTCCTGCGCGCAGCAGGGCGCCGCGTCCGGCCGGGTATGGTAACGCTGTAGGAGCGAGCTTGCTCGCGAAAAACCAGAGAGCGGCGCGGGGAGTCAGGTTCCCTGCGTTATCGTTGACGGTCTTCGCGGGCAAGCCCGCTCCTACAGGGATAGCGGCCTATCAGGCGCCTACGATCCCGCCATCGTCCCGCCGAATCGCTATCACCGACGACCGCGGCTTGCCGTTGGGCAGGTGTTCCGGCCAGGTCGAACCTCCGGTTTCACCCGGATGCTGAATGCCCACGAACAGCGTCTTCTGGTCCGGCGAAAAACTGATCCCCGTCACCTCACACGCCACCGGCCCCACCATGAAGCGACGGATTTCACCGGTGCTCGGGTCGGCACACAGCATCTGGTTATTGCCCATGCCCGCAAAGTCGCCAGCGTTGCTGTAGTCGCCATCGGTGAGGATCCACAGGCGCCCGGCTTTGTCGAAGCCCAGGCCGTCGGGGCTGTTGAACATGTTTTGCGGGTTGATGTTGGACGAGCCGCCCTTGGGGTTGCCGGCATGTACGCCGGGGTTGCCGGCCACCACGAACAGGTCCCAGGTGAAGTCCGTGGCACCGTGGTTATCGGCGTCGGCTTTCCAGCGCAGGATCTGGCCGTAGACGTTTTTCTCCCGTGGGTTGGGGCCGCCCACCGGCTGGCCCTCTTCGCCGCGCTTGGCGTTGTTGGTCAGGGTGCAATAGACCTGGCCGTCGGTGGGGCTGACCACGATCCATTCCGGGCGGTCCATGCGTGTGGCTTTCACCACGCTGGCGGCCAGGCGCGCGTGAATCAGCACCTCGGCCTGGTTGGCGAAACCGCTGCTGGCGTCGATGCCGTTTTTGCCATGGGTGAGTTCAACCCACTGGCCTTTGCCCTTGGGGTGGTCGGCGTTGCCGTCGCCCGCGTCGAAGATCGCCACGTACAAGGTGCCGTGGTCGAGCAGGTCTTTATTGGCCTTCGGGTTGTTGTGGTTGATCTGATCGCGGCTGATGAACTTGTAGATGAATTCACCGCGTTCATCGTCGCCCATGTACACCACGGCGCGGCCATCACGGGTTTCGGCGAGGGCCGCGTTTTCGTGTTTGAAGCGGCCCAGGGCCGTACGCTTGACCGGGGTGGACTGCGGATCGAACGGGTCGATTTCCACCACCCAGCCATGGCGATTGAGTTCGTTGGGGTTCTTGGCCATATCAAAGCGCGGGTCGTGCTGGTGCCAGTTGATGTCCTTGCTGGCGGCCACCACGCCGTAGCGCTTCTGCCCGGCGTCGAAGGTTTGCTGCGGGTTGCTGCTGCCGAAGCAGTCGGTAAAGTTTTCTTCGCAGGTCAGGTAAGTGCCCCACGGAGTCTTGCCGTTGGCGCAGTTCTGGAACGTGCCGAGAACTTTTTTGCCGGTCTTGTCGGCGCTGGTTTTCAGCCAATCATGGCCGGCAGCAGGGCCGCTCAAGCGGATCGGTGAATTGCCGTGGATACGCCGGTTGTAGCGCGAGTCCTGGACGAACTGCCAGGTATTACCCTTGCGCTGTACTTCGATCACCGACACGCCTTCGCTGGCCAAGGCCTTGCGCACGTCTTCGGCAGACTGTGGCGCGCCGCCGTGGGCGTAGAGGTAGCGATAGTTGGTGTATTCGTTGTTGATCGCCATCAGTGCGCGGTTGTCGTCGCCCGGGAATGCAAACAGGCTCATGCCGTCGTTGTTGTCGCCGAACTGTTGTTCCTGGGCCTTGGCGGTGCCATGGCCGGACGGGTCGAAAGCCGGGGCGTGCTTGTGCAGGGGCTGGCCCCAACTGATCAGCACCGAAGCGCTGTAGCCCGGTGGCAGGGTGATGGTATCGCTGGTGGCAGCGGCAATGCTGGTGAACCCGAGCAGCGGGCTGGCGGAAGCGGCATTCACGGCCAGGGCGCTACGACTCAGCAGGTTACCGCCGAGGAACATCGCGGCGCCGCACAAGGCGCCTGCGCCGATAAAGCGACGGCGGGTCAGGCCGACCATCTGTTCAAGGTCGGTGGCTTGGTTTTCTTCTAATAGGCTCATCACAGGCTCCTTAAGGTTTTTGCAGACACCTTAAGCAGCGCTTGTGACCGAATTGTTGCAGCTTGAAGACGCGGGCCCGTTACACCGGGGTGCCGAGCAAAACATGGCTGGGTGCAAACTGCACGCGGATCGGCTGGCCCTGCGCTGCGTCGATGGCCTTGAGTGCGACGGGCTGCGCCAGCGCGCACAACACTTGCCCGTTGGGCAGGGCGATACGCACCTCGCTGGGGCCGTCTTCGGCGGCGAGAATGGTCTCGATCACACCGCTCATACAATTGTGTCCAAGTGTTTCGGCTTGCCCGGTCGCCAGTAATTCAAGCCATCCGGCCTTGATCAGGGCGACCACTTCCACGCCGGTCTGCAGTTCCAGGCGCAGGGTGCTGTCGTGTGTAATCTGTGCATCGAGGTGCAGGCCGCCGGCCAGTTGCAGGCGGATCATGTCGTTGTGGCCATGGCTCTCTATGGCGCTGACCTGGCCGTGCAATTGGTTGCGCGCGCTGGTGCGCAGCATCAAGCGGCCCAGCAGGTTGAAGTCGCTGGCCGCTTCGTCCGAGCCAAGGATCTCGGCCTGTAGCAGTTGCAGGCGCTGATAAAGACGCAGCACCCGTTCACCTTCTTGCGTCAGTGTGGCGCCGCCACCGCCCTTGCCACCGACGCTGCGTTGCACCAGCGGTTTTTGCGCCAGGTTGTTCAGCTCATCAATGGCGTCCCAGGCGGCCTTGTAACTCAACCCGGCACTCTTGGCCGCACGGGTGATGGAGCCCTGCTCGGCGATGTGCCCCAGCAAGGCAATACGCTGGGGGCGGCGGATGATGTGTTGGTTGAGAGGGCTGGGCACAGACATGGCAGATACGCTTGGGTGAGATGCGCCGACGTTGCCGCGCTGGCGCGTGGGAGTCAAGTCAGCTGCCGGGTTTGGGCGTACGGGCCAGGCAATACACATCCACCTGGCGGGCGCCGGCATTTATCAACAAGCGCGCCAGGCTGTGGGCCGTGGCGCCGGTGGTGAGGACGTCGTCTACCAGCGCCAGATGTTGCCCGGCAACCTGGATGCCGGGAGCCAGGGCGAAGGCGTTGAGCAGGTTGCGTTTGCGGGTTTTGGCATCGAGGTCTTGCTGCGCCACGGTTTCGTGGGGGCGTAACAGCGCGTGTTCATCAAAGGGAATGTCGAGGGCGTGACTGAGCCAGCGGGCCAGCATCAACGCTTGATTAAAACCGCGTTCGCGCAGGCGTTTACGCGCCATGGGCACCGGCAGCAGGCAGTCGGGGCGCTCCAGTTCGGCGTTATCGAAGCGATGCTGCAAATGCTGCCCCAGCAGGCGCGCCAACAGGTGCCCCAGCGGCCAACGCGCCTGATGTTTGAAGCGGCTGATCAGGGTGTCCACGGGAAAGCTGTAGGTCCATGGCGCGACCACCTGGTGAAAGGCCGGTGGCTGTTTTTGGCACTGGCCGCAGATCAACCCATCCATGGGTAAGGACAGTGCGCAGCGCTCGCATTGTTCCATCAGCCATGGCAATTCTGTTTCGCAGGCGCTGCACACGGCCTCGGATGATTCAGTGCTCTCATCGCAAATCAGACAAGGTTGTATGCTTTTTAACCAGATGTAAACTTGGTGTTTGTACTCAGGTTGACAGTGCATGAATCTTCCTTAAATATGCCGAGCATCCGTGTCGTGCCTGTGGGTATTGCCCTTCCCACAGCGCTTGCCAAAGCATAATCAAGGAATCGCCCATGAGCGCCAGCACCTCTGCCACCCTGCGTCACGATTGGTCTTTAGCTGAAGTCAAAGCCCTGTTCGTGCAGCCCTTCAACGACCTGTTGTTCCAGGCGCAGACCGTGCACCGCGCGCATTTCGACGCCAACCGCGTGCAGGTGTCGACGCTGCTGTCGATCAAGACCGGCGCCTGCCCGGAAGATTGCAAATATTGTCCGCAGTCGGGCCACTACAACACGGGCCTGGAAAAAGAGAAGCTGATGGAGGTGCAGAAGGTCCTCGAAGAGGCCGCACGTGCCAAGGCCATCGGTTCGACGCGTTTCTGCATGGGCGCGGCATGGAAACATCCGTCGGCCAAAGACATGCCCTATGTGCTGGAAATGGTCAAAGGCGTGAAGGCCATGGGCCTGGAAACCTGCATGACTCTCGGTCGCCTTGACCAGGACCAGACCGAAGCCCTGGCCCAGGCCGGCCTGGACTACTACAACCACAACCTCGACACCTCGCCGGAGTTCTACGGTTCGATCATCACCACCCGCACCTACAGCGAGCGCCTGCAAACCCTGGCGTACGTGCGTGACTCGGGGATGAAGATCTGTTCGGGCGGCATCCTTGGCATGGGCGAGTCTCTCGACGACCGCGCCAACTTGCTGATCCAGTTGGCCAACCTGCCGGAGCATCCGGAATCGGTGCCGATCAACATGCTGGTGAAAGTGGCGGGCACGCCATTGGAAAACGCCGATGACATCGACCCCTTCGATTTCATCCGCATGCTGGCGGTGGCGCGCATCCTGATGCCGCAGTCCCACGTGCGCCTGTCGGCTGGCCGCGAAGCCATGAATGAGCAGATGCAGGCCCTGGCGTTTTTTGCCGGCGCCAACTCGATCTTCTACGGCGACAAACTGCTGACCACCGCCAACCCCCAGGCTGACAAGGACATGCAACTGTTCGCACGCCTGGGCATCCTGCCCGAAGCCCGTGAAGAGCATGCCGATGAAGTGCATCAGGCGGCGATCGAGCAGGCGTTGGTGGAGCAGAAGAGCAGCGAGCAGTTCTACAACGCTGTGGTGTAACCACCTTTGGAATGCATTCCACTGTGGGAGCTGGCTTGCCTGCGATGACGGCGGCACTTTCAGCATTGAAGTGTCAGAAGGACCGCTATCGCAGGCAAGCCAGCTCCCCCATTGGATTGAGTTGAACCTGTTAAATCGAGGCCAGCATGTCTTTCGATCTCGCCGCGCGCCTCGCTGCCCGCCGTGCCGACCATCTTTACCGCCAGCGCCCCTTGCTGCAGAGCCCCCAAGGCCCGCAGGTGGTGGTGGACGGGCAACCGTTGTTGGCCTTCTGCAATAACGATTACCTGGGCCTTGCCAATCACCCGCAAGTGATCGAAGCCTGGCGCGCCGGTGCGTCCCGCTGGGGCGTGGGCGGTGGCGCTTCGCATTTGGTAGTGGGCCACGCCACGCCGCACCATGAGCTGGAAGAAGCCCTGGCTGACTTGACCGGTCGCCCGCGTGCCTTGCTGTTCACCACCGGCTACATGGCCAACCTCGGCGCGGTCACGGCGCTGGTAGGGCAGGGCGATACGGTATTGGAAGACCGGCTTAACCACGCGTCCTTGCTGGATGCCGGCTTACTGTCCGGTGCGCGCTTCAACCGCTACCTGCATAACGACGCGGGCAGCCTGGCCAAGCGCCTGGAGAAAGCCACCGGCAATACCTTGGTGGTCACCGACGGTGTGTTCAGCATGGACGGCAACCTTGCCGACCTGCCCGCGCTGGCCCGTGAAACCCGGGCCAAAGGGGCCTGGCTGATGGTGGATGACGCCCATGGCTTCGGCCCGCTGGGCGCCAACGGCGGCGGTATCGTCGAGCATTTCGGCTTGAGCCAGGACGACGTGCCCGTGCTGGTTGGCACCTTGGGCAAAGCGTTCGGCACTGCGGGGGCTTTTGTGGCCGGCAGTGAAGACTTGATCGAGAGCCTGATCCAATTCGCCCGCCCGTATATCTACACCACCAGCCAACCACCGGCACTGGCCTGCGCCACCCTCAAAAGCCTGGAACTGCTGCGCAGCGAACATTGGCGCCGCGAGCACCTCAACGCGCTGATCCGCCAGTTCCGCCATGGCGCGCAGCAGATAGGCCTGGCGTTGATGGACAGCTTTACGCCGATCCAGCCGATCCTGATGGGTGACAGCGCCCGGGCATTGCGCCTGTCGCAGATGCTGCGCGAGCGCGGCCTGATGGTGACCGCCATTCGCCCACCCACCGTGCCTGCCGGCAGTGCCCGTCTGCGGGTGACATTGACGGCAGCCCACAGCGAAGCGCAGGTGCAGCTACTGTTAGAGGGGTTGCAAGCGTGTTTTCGCTTATTAGGCGACTCGGAGCCTGGCCATGCGTAATCGACTGATATTGCTACCGGGCTGGGGCCTGGGTGTGTCACCGCTGGAGCCGTTGGCCGCTGCGCTGCACGGCCTGAACGAGCACTTGCAGGTACAGATCGAACCCTTGCCGGCGCTTGAGGCCAGCGAGCTGGGTGAATGGCTCGACGAACTCGATGCGACGCTGCCGGACAACGCCTGGCTCGGGGGCTGGTCGCTGGGCGGCATGCTCGCGTCCGAGTTGGCGGCGCGCCGTGGCGAGCGGTGCTGCGGCTTGCTGACCCTGGCGAGTAACCCGTGTTTCGTCGCCCATGACGGCTGGCCTCACGCGATGCCTGCCGAAACCTTTGATGCATTTTTGGCCGGCTGTCATGCCGATTCCCAAGTCACGCTCAAGCGCTTTGGCCTGTTGTGCGCCAAGGGTGCCGAAGACCCACGCGGCTTGTCGCGGTTATTGGTCAGCGGTGCGCCGAATACCTCCCCCAGCGTTTTGATGCCCGGCCTGGAGCTGCTGGCCCAACTGGATACGCGGGCGGCCTTGCAGGCTTTTCGCGGGCCGCAGTTGCACCTGTTTGCCGGGCTGGATGGGCTGGTGCCTGCCGAAGCCGCCAGCGACCTGCTGGCCTTGCTCCCCGATGTGGAAATCGGCCTGATTGAACAGGCCGGTCACGCGTTTCTTCTGGAAGACCCTCACGGAGTAGCCGGGGCCATCCAGGCTTTTTTGCATGAGTGTGTTGATGACTGACCTATCCCACCCGCCCTTGCCTGGGGGCTTGCCGGACAAGCGCCAGGTCGCAGCCTCGTTCTCCCGTGCGGCGGCCAGTTACGACAGCGTGGCCGAGTTGCAGCGTGCGGTCGGGCATGAACTGCTCAGCCGCTTGCCGCACGGCCTGGTGCCCCAGCGTTGGCTGGACATGGGCTGTGGCACGGGTTACTTCAGCCGCGTATTGGGCGAGCGTTTGCCCGGTAGCCAGGGTGTGGCGTTGGATATTGCCGAGGGCATGCTCAACCACGCGCGTCCACTGGGTGGCGCTGCGCACTTTATAGCCGGCGATGCAGAACGCTTGCCGCTTGCAGCTGACAGCTTCGAGCTGTTCTTCTCCAGTCTCGCGGTGCAGTGGTGTGCCCATTTTGATGCGGTGCTCAGTGAAGCCACGCGTGTGCTGCGACCAGGTGGCGTGCTGGCCTTTGCCAGCCTGTGCGTAGGCACCCTGGATGAGTTGCGCGAGAGTTGGCGGGCGGCGGATGGCCTGGTCCACGTCAATCGCTTCCGCACCTTCGAGGCTTATCAGCAACTGTGTGCGGCCAGTGGTTTGCGCGTGATCAGCCTGGAGCGAAAGCCCCATGTGTTGCATTACCCGGATGTGCGCAGCCTGACCCATGAGCTCAAGGCATTGGGCGCCCACAACCTCAACCCAGGCCGCCCGGGAGGGTTGACGGGCCGTGCGCGGATTGTCGCGTTGGTAGAGGCCTACGAGCAGTTCCGCCAGGCCCAGGGCCTGCCCGCCACGTACCAAGTGGTGTATGCCGTACTGGAGAAACCGCTATGAGCGCCGCGTACTTCATCACCGGAACAGACACCGATGTTGGCAAGACCACCATCGCCGCCGGCCTGTTGCATGCCGCCAGGCTCGCCGGCAAAAGCACGGCCGCCGGAAAACCGGTGGCGTCGGGCTGCCAACTGACGGCCCAGGGCCTGCGCAATGCCGATGCCTTGGCGTTGCTGGCCGAGTGTTCCGTGCCGCTCAGTTATGCCGAGGTCAACCCGGTGGCCTTCGAGCCAGCCATCGCGCCGCATCTGGCAGCGCGCGAGGCGGGCATCGGGCTCACGGTGCAATCGCTGCTCAAACCGATGCAGCAGATCCTGGCAAGGGGCGCGGACTTCACCTTGATCGAAGGGGCGGGCGGTTGGCGCGTGCCCTTGGCCGACCAGGCTAACCTGTCGGACCTGGCCATGGCGCTCAAACTACCGGTGATCCTGGTGGTAGGCGTGCGCCTGGGGTGCATCAGCCATGCATTGCTCACCGCCGAAGCCATTGCACGGGACGGCTTGCCGCTGGCGGGCTGGGTGGCAAACATCATCGACCCCAAGACCTCTCGTCTGGAAGAAAACCTCGCCACCCTGGCTGAGCGCCTGCCCGCGCCTTGCCTGGGGCGGGTGCCGAAACTCAAGCAGGCCGGGGCCGCCGTAGTGGCCGAGTACCTGGAGCTGGACCTGCTTGACTGATTTTGGCTATCGCTAGGGCAATATGCCATTAGTGTTTTTGACGGGCCATTTGCGAGGAAGTCTGCTTCAATCCAGCTTCACGATTTTCTCAAAGGCAGGCTTACGCCATGGACATTTCTGGAAGCAGCGCGTTTTATTCGGGCCTGAGTACCATTCAGACCGGGCAGAACCGCGTCGACCAGGCGGCCGGCAAGATTGCCAGCGCCGCGACCACCCAGCCATCGGCCGCGCAAAGCGACCGTCTGCAAGCCAATGACCGCGCCCAAGCGTCCAATTCGGCGAGCAACATGGTGGAAATGGCCCAAGGCAAGTTTCAAGTCGAGCTGGGGGCGAAAGTCGCCAAGGCTTCGGACGAAATGCTCGGTACGTTGATCGATACCTACGCTTAACGCCTCTATCGCGCGCCCGCTCTTCTGTGGGAGCTGGCTTGCCTGCGATAGCATCAACGCGTACTGCCTGATACACCCTGGCGCCTGCATCGCAGGCAAGCCAGCTCCCACAGTCGTTCTGCGACATTCTGCTCTTCCTTAAATCATGAGGCATCCCGCCACAGGCCTTGCCGTGCCTGGCTGACCCGCGTCAAGACAAACGGCATCTGGCCGACGCTTGACAACCCTGGGTCGTAAACGTATGTTTCAAACACCTGTTTGACCGCCATAACAAATCCACGCGGTTGTTCATCCCAGTTACATCAGCAGAGGTTTATCGCTATGCCTGACTACAAGGCCCCCTTGCGTGATATTCGCTTCGTTCGTGACGAACTGCTCGGTTATGAGGCGCATTATCAGAGCCTGCCGGCTTGCCAGGACGCTACCCCGGACATGGTCGACGCCATCCTCGAAGAAGGCGCCAAGTTCTGTGAGCAAGTACTGGCACCGTTGAACCGCGTGGGCGACATCGAAGGGTGTACCTGGAGTGAGTCAGGCGTTAAGACCCCAGCGGGTTTCAAAGAAGCCTACAAACAATTCGTCGAAGGCGGCTGGCCAAGCCTGGCCCACGACGTGGAGCACGGTGGCCAAGGCCTGCCGGAATCCCTGGGCCTGGCTGTGAGTGAAATGGTCGGCGAAGCCAACTGGTCGTGGGGCATGTACCCTGGCCTGTCCCATGGCGCGATGAACACCATTTCCGAGCACGGCACCCCCGAGCAGCAAGACGCTTACCTGACCAAGCTGGTGTCGGGCGAATGGACCGGCACCATGTGCCTGACCGAGCCACACTGCGGCACCGACCTGGGCATGTTGCGCACCAAGGCCGAGCCTCAGGCTGACGGTTCCTACAAAGTCTCCGGTACCAAGATCTTCATCTCGGCCGGCGAACACGACATGGCCGACAATATCGTCCACATCGTACTGGCCCGCCTGCCGGACGCACCGGCCGGCACCAAAGGCATCTCGCTGTTTATCGTGCCCAAGTTCCTGCCCAACGCCGATGGTTCGGTGGGTGAGCGCAACGCGGTCACCTGTGGTTCCCTGGAACACAAGATGGGCATCCACGGCAACGCCACCTGCGTGATGAACTTCGACGCGGCCACCGGTTTCCTGATCGGCCCGGCGAACAAAGGCCTGAACTGCATGTTCACCTTTATGAACACCGCTCGCCTGGGCACCGCGCTGCAAGGACTGGCCCACGCCGAGATCGGCTTCCAGGGCGGCTTGAAATATGCGCGTGACCGCCTGCAAATGCGCTCCCTGACCGGCCCGAAAGCACCGGACAAAGCCGCCGACCCGATCATCGTGCACCCTGACGTACGCCGCATGCTGCTGACCATGAAAGCCTTCGCCGAAGGTAACCGTGCGATGGTTTACTTCACCGCCAAGCAAGTGGACATCGTCAAGTACGGCACCGACGACGAAGCCAAGAAGCAGGCCGATGCCCTGCTGGCCTTCATGACCCCGATCGCCAAGGCGTTCATGACCGAAGTCGGTTTTGAATCGGCCAACCACGGCGTGCAGATCTACGGTGGCCACGGCTTTATCGCTGAGTGGGGCATGGAGCAGAACGTGCGCGACAGCCGCATTTCGATGCTGTACGAAGGCACCACCGGCATTCAGGCGCTGGACCTGCTCGGCCGTAAAGTGCTGATGACCCAAGGCGAAGCGCTCAAGGGCTTCACCAAGATCGTGCACAAGTTCTGCCAGGCCAACGAAGGCAACGAAGCGGTTAACGAGTTCGTGGCACCGCTGGCAGCATTGAACAAAGAGTGGGGCGAGTTGACCATGAAGGTCGGCATGGCCGCGATGAAAGACCGTGAAGAAGTCGGTGCTGCTTCGGTGGACTACCTGATGTACTCCGGCTACGCGTGCCTGGCTTATTTCTGGGCCGACATGGCACGCCTGGCTGCCGAGAAACTGGCCGCCGGCACCAGCGAAGAGGCGTTCTACACCGCCAAATTGCAGACTGCGCGCTTCTACTTCCAGCGCATCCTGCCGCGTACCCGTACTCACGTGGCAACCATGCTGTCGGGCGCCAACAACCTGATGGACATGAAAGAAGAAGACTTCGGCCTGGCTTACTAAGCCTTACCGGGCTCTTCTAAAAACCGCCGCCTCCTTCGGGACGCGGCGGTTTTTTTTGCACTCCTGTAGGAGCGAGCTTGCTCGCGAAGGTCGTCAACGATAACGCGGGCATTCTGGATAAGCGCGGTGCCTATGGGATCTTCGCGAGCTCGCTCCTACAGAAGGCTCGCATAAAAAACCGCAGTGATGCACTCAGGGATTGCAACCCGCTGCCGTTACAGTGATGGCAATGTGATACATGTCCGGCCAGTTGTGCTTAACTGACCGCTTAGAGGCACAGTGCCATTATTTGTTTGCGGGTCGGAGTTTTACCCTTGTCACGCGTGTCCGCTGTACGTTTCAGCCATTTCCTACCTTCGCTGCTGCTGTTGCTGGCCGGGCTCTCGGCTGCGTACGTCAAGGACCTCAGCGTTTTTTTCACCTCGCTGTTCAACGTGTTGCCCACCCTGGTCCTGTTGCTCGGCGGCGCCTATTGCGCGGTGTATCGACGCCAGCGTGAACTGTTCCTGATGGTCACGGTGTACGTCGCCTATTTCTTGCTGGATACCCAGACCGACTTCTACCGCGACAACGGCCGCGTGCGTGAAGACGCTGCGGTGGTGTTCCACCTGTGTTGCCTGCTGTTGCCATTGCTGTTCAGCATCTATGCGCTGTGGCAGGAAAAAACCCATCTGTTCCGTGACTTCGTCGCCCGCTGCGCGGTGCTGCTGGCGGTGGGCAGTGTGGCGCTGGCCCTGGAGCAGAGTTTTCCCCAGGCCTTGCTAGGCTGGTTGGCGGAGATTCGCTGGCCGATGCTGCACGGCGCGTGGATGAGCCTGATCCAACTCTCGTACCCGATGTTCCTGATTGGTTTCCTCACCCTGGCCGCCCAATACTGGTACCAGCCGCGCCCGCTGCACGCCGCACAACTGGTGGGGTTGCTGGGGATGTTCTGGATGTTGCCGCAAACGTTCATCTTGCCGTTCACCCTCAACATCATGTGCAGCCAGGTGATGCTGATGATCGCTGCGGGGGTGGCGCACGAGGCGTATCAAATGGCGTTCCGTGATGAGCTCACCGGTTTGCCGGGGCGACGTGCGCTCAACGAGCGTATGCAGCGGCTGGGGCGTAACTATGTGCTGGCGATGAGCGACGTCGATCACTTCAAGCGTTTCAATGACACCCACGGCCACGACGTCGGCGACCAGGTGCTGCGCCTGGTGGCGAGCAAGTTGTCCAAGGTCAACGGCGGCGGGCGAGCCTACCGTTACGGCGGTGAAGAGTTTGCCGTGGTGTTTGCCGGCAAGACCCTGGATGAGTGCATGCCGCACCTGGAGGAGATCCGCGAGATCATCGCCAGCTACGACATCAAGTTGCGCAACCCGGACCGCCCCCAGGACGACCATCAAGGCCGCCAACGCCGTGCGGGTAGCGGAGCATCCAGTGTGTCGGTGACGGTAAGCATCGGCGTGGCCGAGCGCCAGGCCGAGCAACGCAGCCCCGACGAGGTGCTCAAGTCCGCCGACCAGGCGTTGTACGCCGCCAAGGGAGCGGGGCGTAATTGTGTGGTCGCGGCCGGGCAAACCCGCCGTGGCGCGGTGCGCATGCAAAGCGCTGCCGGTTGAGTAATGGCGCTGTATTCAGCAGCGCTACAGTGATTGTCCACGGCCATGGCCGGCAGTAGGTTAGCCCTATCTGCTGCCGGAGACATTGCCATGCCTGAGTACAAAGCTCCCCTGCGCGACATGCGCTTTCTGATCGACACCGTATTCGATTTCCACGGCCACTACGCGGCCCTGGGCGCCACGGATGCCAGCCCGGACATGGTCAGTGCGATCCTCGAAGAAGGCGCCAAATTCTGCGAAAACGTACTCGCGCCGCTCAATCGCAGCGGCGATGAAGAAGGTTGCCACTTTGATAATGGCGTGGTGACTACGCCCAAAGGCTTCAAGCAAGCCTTTGCCCAGTATGTGGAAGGCGGCTGGCATGGCGTGGCGGCAGACCCGGCCTACGGTGGCCAGGGCCTGCCCCATTCCCTGGGCCTGGTGCTGAGCGAGATGATCGGGTCTAGCAACACTTCCTGGGGCATGTACCCGGGCCTGACCCACGGCGCGATGTCGGCGATCCACGCCCACGGCACCGACGAACAGAAAGCCACCTACCTGAGCAAACTCACCGCTGGCGAATGGACCGGCACCATGTGCCTGACCGAAGCCCACTGCGGCACCGACCTGGGCTTGATCAAGACCCGCGCCGTGCCGCAGGCAGACGGCAGTTACGCGGTCACCGGCAGCAAGATCTTCATCTCGGCCGGCGAGCACGATATGAGCGCCAATATCATCCACTTGGTGCTGGCCAAGCTGCCGGACGCGCCGGCGGGGACCAAGGGCATCTCATTGTTTATCGTGCCCAAGTTCCATGCCGACTCCGGCGAGCGCAATGCGGTGCACTGCGGCTCCATCGAACACAAGATGGGCATCAAGGCCTCGGCCACCTGCGTGCTGAACTTCGATGGCGCCAAAGGCTATTTGATTGGCGAGGCGAACAAGGGCCTCAACTGCATGTTCACCATGATGAACCACGCACGCCTGGGCACCGGCATGCAGGGCCTGTGCAACGGCGAGGCGAGCTTCCAGGGCGCGATCAAGTACGCCAACGACCGCCTGCAAATGCGTTCGCTCACCGGCGCCAAGGCCCCGGAGAAAGCCGCTGACCCGATCATCGTGCACGCCGATGTACGCCGCATGCTGCTGACCATGAAAGCCTTCAACGAGGGCAACCGCGCCTTGACCTATTTCACCGCGCAACTGCTCGATACCGCGCACCTGGGCAGCGACGTCGGCCAACGCCAGGAAGCCGAGGACCTGTTGGCCTTCCTCACGCCGATCTGCAAAGCCTTCATGACCGAAACCGGCCTGGAGGTGACCAACCACGGCATGCAGGTATTCGGTGGCCATGGCTATATTCGTGAGTGGGGCATGGAGCAACTGGCCCGTGACGCACGTATCGCCCCGATCTATGAAGGCACCAACGGCATCCAGGCTCTGGACCTGCTCGGGCGCAAGGTATTGGGCAGCCAGGGCAAGTTACTGCGTGGGTTTACCAAGATTGTGCATAAGTTCTGCGCGGCCAATGCCGAGCATGCGCAACTCAAAGCCCATGTGGCGCAACTCAATGAGCTCAACCAGCAATGGGGCGAACTGACCCTGAAGGTCGGCACGGCGGCAATGAAAAACCCTGACGAGGTGGGCGCGGCGGCCATGGATTACCTGATGTACAGCGGTTACATCATCCTTGCCTACCTGTGGTTGCGCATGGCGATCGCGGCGCAAGCCCAGGATGACCCAGGGTTTGCCCAGGCGAAGCTTGCGACCTGCGACTTTTATTTCAAGCGCCTGTTGCCGCGTACGACCATGCACCGTGCTGCGGTCGAGGCGGGGAGCGAATGCTTGATGAGTCTCCCAGCCGACGCTTTCTCCCTGTAGGAGCGAGCTTGCTCGCGAAGAACTTCAACGATTACGCGCACGTCTGGTTTAGCGGGGTGTTGTTGAGTTTTTCGCGAGCAAGCTCGCTCCTACAGCGTGACTTATAAATACTTATTGGTCACGAACGGACCCTATGTGTCTGAAAAGTTGTTCGGGTACACTCGGGGTCTGTAAAACCGATCCTATCGAATCACTTTTCACGTTCTCACGAGGTTTGCCATGGCTGATTACAAAGCGCCGTTGCGTGATATGCGCTTCGTCCTCAACGAAGTGTTTGAGGTCGCTAATACTTGGGCCCAGTTACCGGCATTGGCAGACAGCGTTGACGCCGAAACCGTCGAGGCGATCCTGGAGGAGGCAGGTAAGGTCACCGCCAAATCCATCGCCCCACTCAGCCGCGGCGGCGATGAGCAAGGCTGCCATTGGGCAGACGGCGCCGTCACGACCCCCGACGGTTTCCCCCAGGCCTATAGCACCTACGCCGAAGGCGGCTGGGTAGGCGTAGGCGGCGACCCGACCTACGGCGGCATGGGCATGCCCAAGGCCGTGTCGGCGCAGGTTGAAGAAATGATCAACTCGTCGAGCCTGGCTTTCGGCCTGTACCCGATGTTGACCTCCGGCGCTTGTGTATCGATCAACACCCACGCCAGTGAAGAACTCAAGGCCACCTACCTGCCGAAGATGTATTCCGGGGAGTGGGCCGGTTCCATGTGCCTGACGGAAGCCCATGCCGGTACCGACCTGGGGATGATCCGCACCAAGGCCGAGCCTCAGGCGGACGGCTCCTACAAGGTCAGCGGCACCAAGATCTTCATCACCGGTGGCGAGCATGACCTCACCGAAAACATCATCCACTTGGTGCTGGCCAAATTGCCGGACGCACCGGCCGGACCCAAGGGCATCTCGTTGTTCCTGGTACCGAAGTTTTTGGTGAATACCGATGGCAGCCTGGGCGCGCGTAATCCGGTGAACTGCGGCTCCATTGAGCACAAGATGGGCATCCAGGCCTCCGCCACCTGTGTGATGAACTTCGATGAAGCCGTGGGCTACCTGGTCGGTGAGCCCAACCGTGGCTTGGCGGCGATGTTCACCATGATGAACTATGAGCGTTTGGGCGTCGGCATCCAGGGCTTGGCGTCGGGCGAGCGTTCCTATCAGAACGCGATTGAATATGCCCGCGACCGTCTGCAAAGCCGTTCCCCGCTAGGGGCGCAGGCCAAGGACAAGCCGGCAGATCCGATCATCGTGCATCCGGATGTGCGTCGCATGTTGCTGACCATGAAGGCGGCGAACGAAGGCGGCCGGGCGTTCTCCACCTACGTGGCGACGCAGTTGGACATCGCCAAGTTCAGCGACGATGCGCAGGCGCGCGAGCGTGCCGATAACCTGGTGGCGTTGTTGACGCCGGTGGCCAAGGCGTTCCTCACTGACTTGGGCCTGGAAACCACCGTGCTCGGCCAGCAGGTATTTGGCGGCCACGGTTACATCCGCGAGTGGGGCCAGGAGCAGTTGGTGCGTGACGTGCGCATCACCCAGATCTACGAAGGCACCAACGGCATTCAGGCCCTGGACCTGATGGGTCGCAAGATCGTCGGTAGCGGCGGTGCGTTCTATACCTTGTTCGCCGATGAGATCCGCCAGTTCATCGCCGCATCGGGCCCTGAGTTGGCCGAGTTCGCCCAGCCGCTGAGCGCGGCAGTGGATAACCTGGATGAGCTGACGGCGTGGGTGCTGGATCGCGCCAAGAGCAATGCCAACGAAATCGGCGCGGCCTCGGTGGAATACCTGCATGCGTTCGGCTACATGGCCTATGCCTATATGTGGGCGCGCATGGCCAAGGCGGCGTTGGGCAAAGAGGGCGAAGAGGATTTTTACGCCAGCAAACTGGGGACTGCACGCTTCTACTTTGCCCGTCTGTTGCCGCGTATCCACTCGTTGAGTGCGTCGGTAAAAGCCGGTAGCGAATCACTGTTCCTGATGGATGAAGCCCTGTTTTAAGGGCGCGGAGGGCGTGTAAGCATTCTCTTACATGACGTGCTGCTAATCGTCCTCTATCGCCACATTGGATCCACGGCTAATCTACTTCACATGGACGTCGCGCAGGAAGCGCAAAGCAACAACACGGACACGTAGGATTCTGCCAGGATGGTGGAGTGAAATGGATGTCAGGGAAACAGTCTGCAAAGCCCCGCTTCGGCGGGGTTTTCTTTTGCCCGCGAAAAAGTCAGGCGCTTGCCGGCGGGGCATTCATCACGTCTTCCAGCAGGGTGCGCAGCAACGCCACCGTTGCCTGCTGGCGTTGCACATCGCGGCATACCAACCCGACTTTCAGCGGTACCCTGGGCTCGCTCAAGGGTTTCCACAGCAGTGCCTTGCTGTTGTGCTCGTCCTGGGAGCGCCCAGGCAGCACCGTCGCCAGCCGGGTGTGAGGCAGGCTGTCGAGAATGCCCACCATGGTATTGAGTTCCGCCTGCACTTGCGGACGTCGCCCGAGGTTGGACAGTTGGCCTTGCCAGATCTGCCGAACCTGAAACTCTTCCCCCAGCAGCAACATCGGCAACTCGGCGGCTTGTTTGAGCGAGACTTTCTTGAACTCGCGCAAGGGATGGTCTTCGGGAATCACCACCTTCAACTCGTCTTCATACAGCAACACGCCGTGTAGGCCCGGCTGACGCGGTGGCAGGTAGCTGATGCCAATATCGAGGGAGCCGTTGAGCAACCGCCGTTCAATCTCAAGCCCGGTCAACTCGTAGATTTGCACCACCAGATGAGGCTGGGCTTTGCGCACGCGCTCAAGCATCTGCGGCACCAGGCTGGTGTGCACGGTTTGCAGCACGCCGATGGCCAGGGTGCGCATGGCCTGGCCCTTGAAGTTGCGCAGCGCCTCGACGGCTTGCTGCATGCCATCAATGAGCGGCAATGCGTGGTTGTATAAGGTGTGGGCCGCCAGGGTCGGCAACAGGCGCTTGCTGCTGCGTTCGAACAGGCTGACGTCGAGGTTCTGTTCCAGTTGGCGAACCTGTTGCGACAGCGCTGGCTGGGAGATCGACAGACGCTCCGCGGCACGGCCTACGTGGCCTTCCTCATACACCGCGACGAAATAACGCAGTTGCTTGAAATCCATAAGGTTTGCTTATCGAAAAAGCTGGAAAATCGAAATGGCCGCTGGCCCCCGAGGCGCCTAGTCTAGCGCCTATTCGCAGGGCTTACAGGGCCGGATCGGACAATGGACAGCGTTTTTGTTGATGGCGTTTACATAGGCAAGGCAAAAAATCGGAAGGCCTCATTGGCAGGCGGCATCGACCAAGGTCAGGTTGCCAGTGGGGGTGAAGTGTGAACTTGTTCCGTCGCTCTGCGCCGAGTCTGGATGACCTGGTTGTGCATGCCCCGCGTGCAGAGGTTTCCAGCCAATGCCTGATGCCCACTGTGGCGCGCCCGCCTCAGGTGTTTGTGCAGGGGCAGGGCTCCTGGCTTTCGGACGCTGACGACCGCGCCTATCTGGATTTCAGTCAAGGCGGTGGCGCCAACAGCCTGGGCCACAGTCCCCAGGCCGTGCGCGACGCCATTGCCGAACAGATGCACACCGTGATCAACCCCGGCCTGGGCTTGCACAACCGCGCGCAACTGGACCTCGTCGACCGTCTGTGCCACCACACCTGCAGCGACCAAGCCTACTTGCTCAACAGCGGTGCCGAAGCCTGTGAAGCGGCCATCAAGTTGGCACGCAAGTGGGGCCAGCTGCATCGTGGCGGCGCTTACCACATCATCACGGTAAGCAATGGCTGCCATGGCCGGAGCCTGGGGGCGATGTCGGCGTCGGCTGTGGCCTGCGAAAACCGTTTCGCACCGCAGTTGCCAGGTTTCAGCCAAGTGCCGCTCAACGATCTGCCGGCCCTGCATGCAGCGGTGGATGCGCAGACCGTCGCCATCATGCTGGAGCCGATACAAAGCGGCGGTGGTGTCATCCCCGCGACAGAACATTACCTCAAGGGCGTCGAACGTCTGTGTCGTGAGCTGGGGATTCTGCTGATCTTCGACGAAGTGCAAACCGGTGTGGGCCGCTGCGGCAGCTTGCTGGCCGAACAGCAATACGGCGTGCGCGCCGACATCATTGCCCTGGGCAAAGGCCTGGGCGGTGGCGTGCCCCTGGCGGCGCTGCTGGCGCGTGGCACGGCCTGTTGCTTCGAACCGGGCGAGCTGGACGGTACGCATCATGGCAATGCGCTAATGGCCTCTGCGGGTATCGCGGTACTTGACGCTGTATTGGCGAACGGCTTTCTCGAGCACCTGCGCGAATCCGGCTTGTACTTGGCAGAAGGCCTTGCCCGCCTGGCCTACCGTTACGGCCATGGACCCTTGCGCGGCAACGGGCTGCTTTGGGGCCTGACACTGTCGGACGATTGCGCCGCAGCAGTGGTCAAGGCCGCGCTGCACGAAGGCCTGATTCTCACCGCCTCACAACCTGACTGCCTGCGCTTTACCCCTGCGCTGAACATCAGCAAAACACATATCGATGAAATGCTGCTGCGGCTTGCCCGCGCCTTTTCTCGGGTGCGTACCGCTCAAGTGCAATGCCGCAAGGGCATCGCCGTTTGACCCCAGTTTCCTGAACCGTCTCGCGGCATACGCGGCGCCTCCAGCCTGATTCTTTTGGCTGGGGGCGTTTTTTTATCTGGGTGATTTCTGGTGTGAAAAGATGCCTGGAGATTCTGGCCTGAGATGGCCCAATGCCAGAATCCACTGAACCCTCACGAACCGCCAAGGTCGATTAGCTACACGGCTCACACGAGCCGATTTTCTGGAGCTGACCCATGGACATCATTCGTATCATCATCGCCATTCTCCTGCCGCCATTGGGTGTGTTCCTGCAAGTAGGTTTCGGCGGTGCATTCTGGCTGAATATCCTGCTGACCCTGTGCGGTTACTTCCCGGGCATCATCCACGCGGTGTACATCATCGCCAAGCGTTGAGGCCCTCAGCCTTTTGCAATGAGCCTTGAGTTGCGCTCATTGCGAAAGGCCAGTTGCTCGATGGTCTGGGTGGCCTGTTCGGCCTCTTCCCGCGCCTGAAGGATGATGCCGTGTTGCTCGGATTTGCTGCATACCGGGTCGGCATTGCTGGCGTCACCGGTGAGCATGAAGGCCTGGCAACGGCAGCCGCCGAAGTCCTTTTCTTTTTCGTCGCATGAACGGCACGGCTCGGGCATCCAGTCGTAGCCACGAAAGCGATTGAAGCCAAACGAGTCGTACCAGATGTGCTGCATGCTGTGGTCGCGCACATTGGGAAACTGCACGGGCATCTGCCTTGCACCGTGACAGGGCAGGGCGGTGCCGTCGGGTGTGACTGTCAGGAAGATGCTGCCCCAGCCGTTCATGCAGGCTTTGGGGCGTTCTTCGTAATAATCCGGTGTCACGAAGATCAGCTTGCACGGGTGGCCTTCGGCTTCCAGCTTGGCGCGGTATTCATTGGTGATGCGTTCGGCGCGTACCAACTGCTCGCGGGTGGGCAGCAAGCCCACGCGATTGAGCTGCGCCCAACCGTAGAACTGGCAGGTGGCGAGCTCGACGAAATCCGCTTCCAGCGCAATGCACAGCTCGATGATGCGGTCGATCTTGTCGATATTGTGCCGATGGGTGACGAAGTTCAGCACCATCGGGTAGCCGTGGGCTTTTACCGCTCGGGCCATTTCCAGTTTTTGCGCGAAGGCTTTTTTCGAGCCGGCCAGCAGGTTGTTCACCTGCTCGTCACTGGCCTGGAAGCTGATCTGGATATGGTCCAGGCCAGCTTTTTTGAAGTCGCTGATTTTTTGCTCGGTGAGGCCGATGCCAGAGGTGATCAGGTTGGTATAGAAACCCAGCTTGCGCGCCTCACCGATCAGTTCGGCCAGGTCCTGGCGCACCAGCGGTTCACCGCCGGAAAACCCCAGCTGCGCCGCGCCCATTTCACGGGCTTCGCGAAAAACCTTGATCCATTGTTCGGTGCTCAGCTCCTTGCCCTGCTCGGCGAAGTCCAGCGGGTTGGAGCAATACGGGCACTGCAACGGGCAGCGATAGGTCAGCTCGGCCAGCAGCCACAGCGGCAGGCCGATGGCGGGTTTTTCAGGCAAGGGTGATCCAGTGCTCAGCACGGGCGACCTCCATGAATTGCTCGATGTCGTCACCCAGCTCCGGTACGCCGGGGAACTGCTTGTCCAGCTCGGCAATGATGGCCGCCACGTCGCGCTCGCCGTCGATCAGGCCGCCGATCAATGCGGCGCTGTCATTGAGCTTGATCATGCCTTCGGGGTAGAGCAACACGTGGCCTTTTTGCGCCGGCTCGTACTGGTAGCGATAGCCCTGGCGCCAGGTCGGTTTTTTGCTGCGATCAAAGCTCATAGGGTGATCCCTTTATGCCATACCCGCTGCTCGGTCACGCTGTGATAGGGCGGGCGTTTGAGTTCGTAGGCCATGCTCATGGCGTCCAGCATGCTCCACAGGATGTCTAGTTTGAACTGGAGAATTTCCAGCATGCGCTCCTGCCCCTCGCGGGTGGTGTAGTGCTGCAGGGTGATCGCCAAGCCGTGTTCCACATCGCGACGGGCCTGGCCCAGGCGTGTGCGGAAGTACTCGTAACCGGCCGGGTCGATCCACGGGTAATGCTGGGGCCAACTGTCGAGGCGCGACTGGTGGATTTGCGGCGCGAACAGCTCCGTCAGCGAGCTGCTGGCGGCTTCTTGCCAGCTGGCGCGGCGGGCGAAGTTGACATAGGCGTCTACGGCGAAGCGCACACCGGGCAGCACCAACTCCTGGGAGCGCAATTGGTCGGGGTCCAGACCCACAGCCTGGCCCAGGCGCAGCCAGGCTTCGATACCGCCGTCTTCACCGGGCGCGCCGTCATGGTCGAGCAGGCGCTGGATCCACTCGCGACGGATTTCACGGTCTGGGCAGTTGGCCAGGATCGCCGCGTCTTTCAGCGGGATATTCACCTGATAGTAGAAGCGATTGGCGACCCAGCCCTGGATCTGCTCACGGGTGGCGCGGCCTTCGTACATCGCCACATGATAGGGGTGATGGATATGGTAGAAGGCGCCCTTGGCGCGCAGGGCGGCTTCGAACTCCGCCTTGCTCAACGGTGTGTCGGTCATTTCGAATGCTCCTACAATTTAATGCTCATGCCGTCGTAAGCCACTTCGACATTGCGCCGCACCAGTTCCGCTCGCTCGGGGGAGTCTTCATCGAGGATCGGGTTGGTGTTGTTGATGTGGATAAGCACTTTGCGCTGTTTGGGCAGTTGCTCCAGCACTTCAAGCATGCCGCCGGGGCCGTTCTGTGCCAGGTGGCCCATCTCGCGCCCGGTGCGGGTGCCGACGCCACGGCGCTGCATCTCATCGTCGTCCCACATCGTGCCGTCGACCAGCAGGCAGTCACTGCCGGCCATGATGTTCAGCAGCGGTGCGTCGACCTTGCCCAGGCCCGGGGCGTAGAACAATTTGCCGCCGGTGCGCAGGTCTTCGACGATCAGGCCGATGTTGTCACCGGGGTGCGGGTCGAAGCGGTGCGGGGAATAGGGCGGTGCGGCGCTGCGCAACGGCAGCGGGGTGAAGCGCAGGTTGGGGCAGGCCGGGATGGTGAAGCTGGCGTCCAACTCGATGCGGTTCCAGGCCAGGCCACCGTTCCAGTGGGTCAGCATGGTGAACAACGGGAAGCCAGTGCTCAGGTCTTCATGGACCATGTCGGTGCACCACACTTGGTGTGGGCAGCCTTCGCGCAGGCTCAGCAGGCCAGTGGTGTGGTCGATCTGGCTGTCCATCAGGATGATTGCGCTGATGCCGGTATCGCGCAGGGCGCGGCCCGGTTGCATGGGCGCAAAGCCCTGGAGCTGCGCGCGGATATCCGGCGAGGCATTGCAGAGCACCCAGTTCACGCCATCGTCGGAGATCGCGATGGACGACTGGGTACGCGCGTGGGCCCGCAGGCTGCCATTACGAAAACCTGCGCAGTTCACGCAGTTGCAGTTCCACTGTGGGAAGCCACCGCCGGCGGCGGAACCTAGAATCTGGACAAACATGATCGCTCCATCAAGCACAGCTCAAAACAAAAACGCCCCGGGCGAACCGAGGCGTTGTATTACTCAGCCAATCAACGGCTGGCGAAGTACATGGTGACTTCGAAACCAATACGCAGATCAGTGTAAGCAGGTTTGGACCAGGTCATATTCTTACTCCTATCAAGGGATGGGACGTTCACTACCAAGTAATACATATAGTCCACCTCCCATTGGAGATGTTCAGATATTGCTGCGCAATGTTACGCAATTTTATTCAAGTTAGCGCTGTCTCGGTGGAGAAAGCCTATTGCAGGGTTGGCAATGATCACGGCGCCGCTTGCCAGTCGTCGTTGATACGCGACCCGTTGGCCACGCAACGCCAGCCGCTTGCAGCGTCATTGAGTTGCTGCGCGGCGTGCTGCACATTTTCGCGTGTGCGCTGTTGAATCAACTGTTGAAGCTGATCCAGATAACCCGACGAATGACCTGCCAGATGTGCATACCAGAGCAACTCGGCAGCCTGGTTGACGGGTAGCGCCTGGGCCGCGAACTGCTGCGCGAGGGCCTGGTTACCCAAGTCGGGGCAACGCTCGATCAACGACGGCAGTTGCCCGAGGAAGGCCTGCAACTGTTCGACGATGCCGTCCAGGGAAGTGCTGGGCGATTGCACCCCAAACAGCAGGCCGGTTTGGCCGTTGATTTGTCGGATGCCGCTGAACACGGCGTAGCCGATTTGCAGTTCGACTCTCAAGCGCTGGTAGAACGGCCCTTGAAGCACATGCGCCAGCAAGCGCCAGTTGGCTTCATCGGCGAGGGATTGCGTCGGTGTTGGGCAAAATAGCAGTAGCGCCGCCTCGCTGGATTCGGTGTTGACTGCGTGCCAGCGCTTTTGTCCGTCAAGGGCCTGAGGTGTGAAAGGCAGCGTTGCCGGTTGCCCAGGCAGCCGGGCCGCTGCGGCTTTGATTGCGGCTTCACAGGCGGCGGGCAGACCTGCGCCCAGCCCCTGCCAACGCGCAGTGGCCCAGGACGCTGTCGTCCCCTGAGGCTCGGGCTGAACACCGGCACAGCAAGCAGGCAACGCCTTGAGCAGTTCCCGGATGGCGATCATCGGCACGGGAGCGGGCGGTGGCAAAGGTCTATCCGAGTCACTCATACACCGCGCCAACGCTTCGAGCACCGCCGGCATGGGCTCGTGGAGGCCGTGCATCTTTACCTGCCAGTCAGTGGCGATCGTTTCGCAAGACAACTCGACGCCCGCCTGCCGTGCCTGTTCGCACAACGGCCGCAACAGGCTTTCCAGTCCGGTGGGTACCGCCGAGTCAAACCGCCATTGCAGGTACAGCGCGCCTTCGCCAGTGTCCTCCGCCAACGCCTGGCTGAAGGTCAGCGCTGACAGCTCCCGTCGGCCCCGTGAGCGATCCTGGGCAAAGGTGCGCAAGCCACGGTGGGCGCTGGTTTGGCCGCGAATCAGGCCAGCGCGTTCGTCCTTGGCGGGTGCACGGAGAAAGGGATTATTAGGCGGCAGTTGCCAAGGGTGCCGGGAGGCGGGCAGGTGCAGTGAATCGAGCATGGCCTTGAGGGCAGCGGCGCCTTGTTCCGACAGGTCGTGGGCGTCGTTGCGCGCCAAGGCCAGGGCGCCTTGGACCTGTTGTTGGCGAGCATTGAGCAAGACGAATTCTTCGCGTAATGCTGTCCAGTCGCTGTGTGCGAAGAAGCTCAGCCAGTCGTGCAGCAACTCTTCGATCTGCGTGGCTGGTTCGCGCTCGCTGCCGAGAGTGAAGTGGATATCCAGCACGGCTTGATCGGCGAATTGGTACAGCACGGACGTCTGCAGCGTGGTGGTCAGTCGTTGTGCTTGCAGTTCTGCGAGCAGCCCGCCGGGGGCCGAGGCGTTGAGCCAGGTGCAGAGAAACGCCAGCGCTTCCCGTGGGGCGTTACAGGTAATGACCTGATGCAGGTGTTGGCCGGCGATGTGTTGATAACGGCGTGCCGGGCCATGCATCAAGGCCGGTGGAGCGGCCTGCGGGTGCAACGGCCCGGGCGTCAGTTGGTCACTGAACTGCTGGGCCAAGGCCTGCAGTTCTGTCAGTGGTTGTGGGCCGGCAAGGCTCAAGGTCATCTGCCCGCTTTGATAAAAGTGAGCGTGAAACCCTCGCAAGGCTTGCTGAAAGGCCTCGCTTTCCACCGGCAGGCTTTCGCGGTTGCCGGCATGAAAACCGCGCAAGGGATGATCCGCCGCCAAGCCTTGCAGCAGCGCCACTTGCTGTTGGGCCTTGGCATCCTGGGACCAGGCGACGAACTCCGCGTCGAGCACTTCGCGCTCACGCTGTTGATCATTGAGGGCCAGGCGTGGGTGAGTCAGCATATCCGCCAACCGCATGAGCCCGTCTGCAAACACCGGCACCGGCAGTTCAAAGAAAAACTCGGTGGTGCGCTCACGGGTGCTGGCATTGACCTGCCCTCCGTGGCGTTGCACGTAGGTCATCAGCCCTTCGCCGGCTGGAAAACGCTCGGTACCGAGAAACAACAAGTGCTCAAGAAAATGCGCCAGCCCAGGCCAAGCCAAAGGCACGTCATGGCTGCCGGCAGCCACCTGTAAAACGGCGGCGCAGCGCTTCAAGCGCGGCGCATGGCGCAGGCAAACACGCAAGCCATTGGCGAGGGTCAGGTGAACGGGATGAGGGTGGACCGGCGCAGGCATGGGCACTTCCGAGGCGTGGGAAGTGCCTATGCTAGCAAACCCAATGGGTCAGGGCTTGTGCAGTGCGCCGTAGAGTTCGGCGCGACGGTCTTGCAGGTATTGGTTGGCGGCGCGCGCGTCGAAGATCGATTGGCGCTCCAGGGTGCCGACGATCAAGGCTTCATCCAGGCCGGCCTGGGCAATTCGCTGGCCGTCCGGCGCGGCAATGCTGCTTTGCCCGCAGTAGTGAATCTCGTCTTCGTGCCCGCAGTAGTTGGCATAGGCCACGAAACATTGGTTTTCAAAGGCTCGCGCCCGCACGGTGACGTCGGCAACAAAGTCGAACGGCACCATATTGGCGGTGGGCACCAGGATCAGTTCGGCACCGGCCAGGGCCAGGCGCCGGGTGTTTTCCGGAAACTCCAGGTCGTAGCAAATCAGCATGCCCACCTTCCACCCGTTCAATTCCACCACCGGGAAATCATCGGGGCCGGCGCTGAACATCGAGTGGTCAAGGTCGCCAAACAGGTGGGTCTTACGGTAGTTGCACAGGCGCTTGCCGTGGGCGTCGATCAACTGCACGGCGTTGTAGATCTGGCCGTCCTCGGCCCGCTCCGGGTAGCCATACAGGATCGCCAGCCCGGCACCTTGCGCCAGTTCGGCAATTGCCTGCGCCGACGGCCCGTCCTGTGCCTCGGCCAGTGCGCCAACGGCTTCGGCGCCAATGTTATAGCCGCTGAGGAACATCTCAGGCAGCACCAGCACATCGGCGCCGTGTGCCTCATGGGCCAACCGGTGCAGGCGCTGCAGGTTGGCGGCCACATCCAGCGGCACTGGCGGGCATTGATACAGGGCGACGCGCATGCTCAACTCCTTATTCTGCCAGGGCGATGGGCCCTATTTCATCGAACACGTCGCCCGGGCCTGGGTTCTGCGGGTGGGTGCTGCCACCGAAGTGGTTCATGATGCCCCATACCGCGTTGAGCGAGGTTTGTACCGCGCCTTCGACCCAGGCGGGCGTCCACGATACATCATCACCCGCGATGAAGATCCCGCGTTGTTCGGCGGGCATATCCTTCTGCATGAAGTGCGCATACATCCGCTGGTTATAGCGATAGTGACCGGGCAAGGCGCCTTTGAAGGCCCCGAGGAAATGCGGATCGGCCTCCCAGGATACGGTGATCGGGTCGCCGATGATGCGCGCCTTGATGTCGACCTTGGGGTAGATCTTCTTCAGTGCATCGAGGGCCAGTTTCACCCGCTTGTCGATAGGCTGGGGCAGCATCTTCAGTGCGTCGCTCATCCACGAGTAGGACAAGCAGATCACCCCCGGCTTGTCGTCACCATTATCGAACAGATAGGTGCCTCGGGTCAGGCGGTCGGTGAGGGTCATGCTCATCAGGTCGCGACCGGTTTGCGGGTCTTTGTCTTTCCAGAATGGGCGGTCAACCATCACGAAAGTTTTCGATGACTGCATGTAGCGCGTGCGGTCCAGGGCCATCCACATTTTTTGCGAGAACAGGGTTTCGTCGCATTCGATCTGGGTGGTCAGCAGCCAGCTTTGGCAGGTGGTCAGCACTGCAGCGTATTCGCGGGTGTCGCCGTAGTTGTCGGTAACGGCAAAGCGGCCATCGGCGGCGTGGGCAATGCGCTTCACGCCGGCCCGTGGCGCACCTCTATGCAGCGAGCTCAGGCTGGTACCGGCCGGCCAGTGGGCGCAGCGTTCCGGCACATGGCGCCAGATGCCCATGGGCACTTGGGCCACGCCGCCGACGATCAGGTGTTGATGATCATCGCAGTTGGTCATCACCACACGGAAGATTTCCAGCATGGAATTAGGGAAGTCCGAGTCCCAGCCGCCGGTGCCGAAACCGACCTGGCCGAACACCTCGCGGTGGTGGAACGACAGTTTGGCGAAAGCCTTGGAGGTGGCGACAAAGTCGTAGAAGGTACGGTCATCCCACAGCGGCACGAGCTTGTTCCACAGCTCCTTGAGCCGCGGCACGTCGCGGTCGCGGATCGCCTGCTGGATATCGCCGAACTGCGAACCGGCTTCCAAGGCGTCGGCCCAGGCATCGGCCACTTCTTGGAACAGTGCAGGTAAATCGGAGAGTTTTTGCGCGTAGTGGGTCTGGCCTTCCAGATCGATCACGGTGCTGCCGGACGCCGACGTCAGCGGGTTGGGAAAGGGTTTGGTCTCCAGTCCCAGTTTGTCCACATAATGGTAGAACGCCGTGGACGACACCGGGAACCGCATGCCGCCCAACTCGGCGATGATGCCTTCGGCGCCTTCAAAGGCCTGCGAGCGCAAGCGGCCACCCATCTTCGAGGCTTCATACACCACTGGCTTGAGCCCCAGCTTCATCAGCTCGTAGGCCGCAACCAGGCCCGCGATCCCGGCGCCGACGATCGCCACTTCGGCGCCGTGATTAGCCGCAGGAATACTGCCCAGCCCGGCGGGGTGTTCGATCCAGTCATCAAAGGCAAACGGGAAATCCGGGCCGAAGATGGTGATGGGTTTCTTGCCATCGCCCGGGTGGCGATTAGGCTTGCTGAGGGTGCTGGACGGAATGCTCATGGCTGACCTTACTGACGGCTCGGCGGGAGGAGGGCCCGTTGAGTATAGGAAAAGATGGCAGCCAGTTTAGGGAACGTTGCGCGCGTTAATAAGACGCAATCTGTCGTCGGATTGCGCTAGTTTTAGTCAATATGACGAAGGTGGTGATCAGATTGGTTGTCCACGATCCAATTTGTTACTGAGGATGATCGAGGTGGTGGTTTTCTCCACACCGTCGACACTGCCGATATGGTCCAGCAATTGATCCAGTTGCTCCGGCGAATCGGTGCGCAGCCAAGCCACATAGTCGAACTCCCCACTCACCGCGCACAACTGCTGCACTTGCGCCATGGCGCTCAGCCTGCGCAACACTTCTTTGCCGGAGCGTGGTTGCACGGTAATGCCCACATAAGCCTGCAACCCGCCATCCGCAACGCGCTGGCCCAGGCGCACGCCGTAACCGGTGATGACCTGGGTCTTCTCCAGGCGGGCCAGACGCGACGTGACGGTGGTGCGCGCGATGCCCAACTGCCGGGCGAGCATGGCCACGCTTTCACGGGCGTTGAGCTGCAGGGCGGCGATCAGTTGGCGGTCGATTTCGTCTAGGGCGGGCAAGGGGGGCTCCGGTGCTGGGTGTAATTCGCGAGGGATATTACAGGCTAGCGTGGGCGAGATGGCAGACGTGAAACTCACGGGAGCCAAATGCTCAGAGTGCATAAAAACTGACAGAAGTTTGCTGGCGATACGGTGGGCCTCATCTTCATCATGTTTTCTCTGGGTGCCGCTGAGCATTTGAGCGGTTTTTCATTGGTACGTTTTGTGTGTGCAAAAAAGCGCGCTATCGGTGGGCGGTGTGTAATATACACACTGCAAGGTGAAGCGATGAGAAGTAGAGAGGTCATTGAGCTGCTGGTTGCGGATGGATGGGTTGAGGTGGCGGTAAAGGGTAGTCATCACCAGTTCAAACACCCAGTGAAGCGAGGACGAGTGACAGTCCCTCACCCTAAGTCAGAGATTGCGAAGGGCACCTTGCACAGTATTTTTAAATCGGCAGGGCTTAAATAATAAGCCTGACTGATGGTTTGAGTGAGCTCTGCGAGCTTGTTCAGAGGAGGATCGATGAAATTTCCAGTGGTAGTGCATAAAGACGCTGATTCGGACTACAGCGTAACGGTCCCTGACGTACCAGGCTGCTTCTCGGCGGGCTCTTCGTTTTCCGAAGCGTTAGATAATGTTCGGGAGGCGCTGGCGCTGCATCTTGAAGGATTGGTTGCCGACGAGGAAAAACTTCCCCAAGCCCGAGAGGTTGACGCTCATCTCGATAATCCCGACTTCACCGGTGGTGTCTGGGCGATCGTCGACTTCGATCTCACGCCATACTTGGGTAAATCGGTACGGTTCAATGCTTCTTTACCTGAGCAGCTTTTGCACCGAATTGACGAGCGTGTGCAAAAAGATCACCGCTACGCCTCTCGTTCAGGTTTTTTGGCGACGGCAGCGTTGCGCGAATTGTCTGTTTGAGTCAAACGTCAGATACGCAAAAGCCGCGCAATGCGCGGCTTTCTTGTGTGGTGGGCCCAGTAGGACTCGAACCTACGACCAAGGGATTATGAGTCCCCTGCTCTAACCAACTGAGCTATAGGCCCTCAGTAGGTCGCGGATTATAACGATGGTTTGTTCACTGTGCCATCCGAAAAATCCTTGTGCCGTGTACGAAGGAAGCTGGCGGCAAAAAGCTTCGGCGGCAGGGGCAGGCTGACGATGTAGCCTTGCATTTGTTCACACCCCTCGCTTGCGAGAAATGCTTGTTGTGCCGGGGTCTCCACGCCTTCGGCGATGATGGTGAATTGCATGCTGTGACCGAGGGCGATGATGGCGCGCACGATGGCTGCATCGTGAGGGTCGTCGGGCAAGCCGCGGACGAAGGATTGGTCAATTTTGAGGAAGTCCAAGGGCAGGCGCTTGAGGTAGCTGAGGGACGAATAACCCGTGCCGAAATCATCGATCGCCAATTGGACGCCCAGGCGCTTGAGTTGGTGCAATACCGCGAGCGCTTCTTCGGCTTGGCTCATGATGAAGTTTTCAGTGATTTCCAGTTGCAGGCAGCCGGGTTCGAGGCGGTAATCGCGCAGCAGTTGTTCGATACGTGACAGCAGGTTGGGGTGACGCAGTTGCGCGCCTGCGAGGTTGACCGACAGGGGGCCGAAATCCTCAAAAGCCGCTTGCCACGCGTGCAACTGCCGGCAGGCCTGTTCCAGTACCCAGTCGCCGATTTGCAGGATCATGCCGTTCTCTTCGGCCAGGGCGATAAAGTGTTCGGGCGGGACGTCGCCCAGAGTCGGGTGGTGCCAGCGGATCAAGGCTTCGGCGCCGATCAGTTGTTGGGTGACCAGGTTGCGCTTGGGTTGGTAATACAGGCTCAATTCTTCACGTTCGATGGCGCGGCGCAGTTCGTGCTCCAGCGCTACGCGTTCATTGGCTTGGGCAGTCAGGTCGCGGGTATAGCGCTCGACCCGGTTACGCCCCTTGGCCTTGGAGCGATACATTGCGGCGTCGGCATTTTTGACCAGGGTGGCGACGTCGGTACCGTCTTGCGGATACAGGCTGGTGCCGATACTGGCGCTGATAAAGAATTCATGCTCGCCGGCCTGGAAGGGCGGGGTAAAGCAGTCGAGCAGTTTATTCGCCAAGTGTTGGGCGTCGCTGGCCTGTTGCAAGCCGGGCAACAGGATGATGAATTCGTCGCCGCCCAGGCGAGCAACGGTGTCCACGTCCCGCAACTGCTCCTTGAGGCGTACGGCGATGTCTTTGAGCAGCAGGTCGCCGACCGGGTGCCCGAGGCTGTCGTTGATGTGTTTGAAGCGGTCGAGGTCGAGAAACAGCACCGCGCCCTGTTTGCCACTTTCCTGCTGGCCGTTGAGGGCGGCCTGCAACCGGTTTTCAAACAGGGTGCGGTTGGGCAGGCCGGTCAATGGGTCGTGGTGGGCCTGATAGTCCAGGCGTGCCTGGGCCAGTTTGAGGCTGGAGATGTCGGCGAACACGGCAACGAAATGCGTGACCCATTGCTCGCGGTTACGCACAGCACTGATGGTCAACCAACTCGGATACACCTCGCCGTTCTTGCGGCGGTTGGAAATCTCGCCTTGCCAGTGGCCGTGGGTCGTCAACTGGTGCCACATCGCCGCATAGAACGCGCTGTCATGCAGGCCGGAGGCAAGCAGGCGCGGGGTATGGCCAAGGGCTTCAACCTCGCTGTAGCCGGTTATTTCAGTGAAGGCGCGGTTGACGGCGCTGATGTTCTGCCGTGTGTCGGTGATCAAGACGCCTTCGGCGGTGCTTTCGAACACCGTGGCGGCCTGCTGCAGTTTTTCCTGCATCAACTGGCGTTCGGTGATGTCCCGGGCGATGGTCAGCATGCAATCTTCGTCGCCAATCGGCAGTGGGCGGCTGGACACTTCGCACAGACGAATCTGGCCGTCGGCACGGCGGATATGACAGATGAAATCCCGGACAAAGCCGTCGCGCTGCATCAATTCGAGCATGTGCTTGCGTTCGTTGAGGTCGACCCAGATGCCCAGGTCCAGGGCTGATTGGTCGAGTGAAGAGGCGCTGGTGAAGCCGGTCAGGTGGCTGAAACCCTCGTTTACTTCGATCAGCAGGCCGTCGCTCTGGCGGCTCAGCAGCAAGCCATCGGGGGAGGCATGGAAGGCTTTAGCAAACTTTTCTTCGGAGGTTTGCAATCGCTGTTGGGTTTCCTTGAGCTGGGTGATGTCTCGCACCACCACCACCAAGGCTTCGGTGGTGTCGAGTTGGAACGGCTCGGCTGAGATCAGCCCGGTAAAGGCCTGGCCATTGCTGCGCAGAAAAGGCATTTCCAGGTTGCGGATGCTGGTGGTCTGTACCCGTTGCAGCAAATCCGGGCCGCCCCCTTGAATACCCCATATATTCAGGTCGGTGGCGGTTTTGCCCACCACCTCGTCGGCGCGCAGGCCAATCTGGTCCTCGAATGCCTTGTTGACCTCCAGCAGACAGCCATCAGACAACCGGGCAATCACCAGAATGTCGGGGCACTGCTGAAACACCGAGGCAAATTTCTGCTCGGACAGTTGCAGGGCTTCTTCGGTGCGCTTGGCTTCGCTGATGTCGATCATCAGGCCGCGCAACACTGGCTCATGGCCGTGTTCGATCAGGCTGACAATGTCACGTACCCACAGGCAGCGGCCATCAGCGGTGACGACCCGGTAATCAATGCTGTGATCACGGTTGGCACGGGTTTCCCGGTAGCAATAGGCCTCGGCGCGGGTCAGGTCGGCGGGGTGGATGATGTTGCGCCAGAAGCCCGGAATCAGCCAATGTGCGCGGGGATAGCCGAGCAGCTCTTCAGCATGGGGCGACACGTAGCTGTAGGTGAAATCGCTGATGCTTGCTTCCCAGGCGATGGCGGACAAGCTCTCCACCAGGCCGCGATAGTGGTACTCGCTGCTACGCAGTTCTTGCTCAAGGGCGACCCGGCGGGAAATTTCCGAGCTGAGCCGGCGATTGATCCGAATGACGATCGCCAGCACCGTACTCAACAGCAGTACCGCTGGCAGGCCGTACATCAGCAAGTCTGCCCAGAAGGTGCGGTGATCGGTGAAGCTGCCGACCCAGTGTTGTTGGATCGCTTCAGTTTCGGCTGAGCTGAGGTCGGCGAGGACTTTGTCCAGGATGCCCACCAGGATTTTCTCATCCCGCGGCACGCCCATCGCTAGTTGGTAACGGTAGGGCGTTTCGCCGCTGACGTACAGGCCGTCGAGCTTGAGTTGGCGCAGGCTCCAGACGCTGGAAGCGAGGTCGCCGACCACTGCATCCACTTCATCGGTGGCCAGGGCTTGCAGCGTTGAACTAACGTTGGGCAGGGCCACCAGATTCAGGTCCGGATGGTGGGTGCGGAGCAATTCATGGGGCGCGTAGTTTTCCACCACGGCAATTTTCAGCCCGTACAAATCCTTGAGGTTGCGGGGTTTCGCGCCGCCTTCATGGGCCAGGATGACGATGGGGAAGTCGAGATAGGGGCGTGTGAAGGCCAGGAAACTCTGGCGTTCAGGGGTGGACATAATGCCAGGCAGCAAGTCGAGCTGATTATTGCGGGCTTGTTCAAGCACCGCAGTCCAGTTCACCGGTTCGATCAGTTTGATTCGCACACCCAGACGGTCCTGGAGTAGGCGTACGTAATCGGCAGCCAGGCCCTGATATCGGCCATTTTCATCGCGATATTCAAAAGGTGGCCAAGACGCGTCCACGCCGAGGCGCAGCTCCTGATGGTCCGCCAACCAGCTACGCTCATCATCCGTAAGAGTCAACGCGCCAGCCGTTGCGGTCCAGGTCAGCAGCGACAGCAGTATCACGGTCGGCAATCTGGGCATAACGGTCTCGTTATGGCACGGGGAATGTCTCGAGTGTAGACGGGCATTGCGAGGGCGGGGTGGTGCGGGGCAGTTAATCTGTGCAAAGCAATCGGTAGAAAGCAAAACCCCCGGCCTGGGCCGGGGGTTCTGGTATCACTCGTCGAGGAAAGAGCGCAGATGCTCGCTTCGCGTCGGGTGGCGCAACTTGCGCAGCGCCTTGGCTTCGATCTGACGGATCCGCTCACGGGTCACGTCAAACTGCTTACCGACTTCCTCAAGGGTGTGGTCGGTATTCATGTCGATGCCGAAACGCATGCGCAGTACCTTGGCTTCACGGGCAGTGAGGCCGGACAGTACGTCGCGAGTCGCTTCTTTCAAGCTCTCAACAGTGGCGACATCGATTGGCGACTGCATGGTCGAGTCTTCGATGAAGTCACCCAGATGGGAGTCTTCGTCATCACCAATCGGCGTTTCCATGGAGATCGGCTCTTTAGCGATCTTCAATACCTTGCGGATTTTATCCTCAGGCATTTCCATGCGTTCGCCCAGCTCTTCCGGGGTCGGTTCGCGACCCATTTCCTGCAACATCTGCCGGGAAATACGGTTGAGCTTGTTGATGGTCTCGATCATGTGCACCGGAATACGGATGGTGCGGGCCTGGTCGGCGATCGAGCGAGTGATCGCCTGACGGATCCACCAGGTGGCATACGTTGAGAACTTGTAGCCGCGACGGTATTCGAACTTGTCCACCGCCTTCATCAAGCCGATGTTGCCTTCCTGGATCAGATCAAGGAATTGCAGGCCACGGTTGGTGTACTTCTTGGCGATGGAGATCACCAGACGCAAGTTCGCTTCAACCATCTCTTTCTTCGCGCGACGGGCCTTGGCCTCGCCGATCGACATGCGACGGTTGATGTCTTTGATTTCTGCAATCGTCAAGCCGGTTTCGGTTTCAAGCGCGGTCAGCTTCTGCTGGCAGCGGATGATATCGGGCTGCAGGCGGCCGATGGCTTCGGCGTATTTCGCCTTGCCCTTGGCCAGTGCGTCGCTCCAGCTTTCGTCAACTTCGTTGCCCGGGAACTGGCGCAGGAAATCGGTACGCGGCATGCGCGCATCACGCACACAGAGCTGCATGATCGCACGCTCTTGGGCACGCAGGCGCTCAAGGGCACTGCGAACACGCTCAACCAGGCCTTCGAACTGCTTGGGCACCAGCTTGATCGGCATGAACAGCTCAGCCAGGGCCACCAGCTCGGCAATCGCCTGCTTGTTGCCACGACCGTGCTTTTTCAGGGCCTTGCGGGTGATTTCCATTTGATCGGAAACCGCACCGAAGCGCTGGGCAGCGATAACCGGGTCTGGACCGCTTTCGGCTTCTTCTTCGTCGTCGCTGCTTTCAGCTTCGTCGTCGTCGGTGTCGTCGTCCGCTTTTGCGGCTTTCGCATCAACAGGCGGCGGCACTTCGGCGGCAGGCGGCGCAATGCCGTCGTCCGGGTCGATATAACCGCTCAGGACGTCGGACAGGCGGCCACCTTCGGTGGTGACGCGGGTGTACTCGGAGAGAATGTGGTCAACCGTGCCAGGGAAGTGCGCAATAGCGCCCATCACTTCGCGGATGCCCTCTTCGATACGCTTGGCGATTTCGATTTCGCCTTCGCGTGTCAGCAGCTCGACGGTACCCATTTCGCGCATATACATGCGCACCGGGTCTGTCGTGCGGCCGATATCGGTCTCTACTGCAGCCAGCGCGGCAGCAGCTTCCTCAGCGGCGGCCTCGTCGGTATCAGCGTCGGCCAGCATAAGGGAATCCTTATCTGGCGCGACTTCGAATACGTTGATCCCCATGTCGTTAATCATGCGGATGATGTCTTCCACCTGCTCAGGATCTGAAATATCCTCAGGCAGGTGGTCGTTGACCTCCGCGTAAGTCAGGTAACCCTGCTCACGACCAAGAAGTATCAACTCTTTGATACGAGACTGCTGTTGCGCTTTTCCGGACATAACACCCTATCCACTGAAGGTCTTGGCGGGCAAAAAACAAGCCGAGGATTATACCCGAGCTATGACCTCACACGCCAGCTGAGGTCGGGTTTGATGCGTAAACATTCTGTTTTAAGAGGTCGCGCATCTGTTTTGCTATCTGAATTTGCTCTTCAGCCGATAATCCCGGCTGCCTCGCTCTCTTGATAAGTTCATCGAGGGTCTGAGTGTGTTGACCCGCGGATAACCTATTAATGGTGTCTAAAAACTGTTGTTCAAGGTTGTCGCCGTCAATTAGCCACTCCTTTTCCGCCAGTGCCCGCAATAAACGGCCCTGTTCCGTGCCATGCCAGCGAGCCATCAACTGAATTGAGTTTAGCTTAGGGTTTTTCTGCACGGCTTCGATCAGTGCGATAAGCACCTGGGCGTAGGTGTTGCTCTCGTTGGCAAAGTGGTCGGCACTTTCAACCTTGCCGGCCAATTGCGGGTGATGAATCAGTGTGCGCAGTGCAATCAGTGTGGGGGCTTCCACCGCTACGGGTGTGCGTGGCGCGTAGGCTTCATCGCGATCACCGCGTTTGCCGTTTTTGCTCCAGGGCTTTTTGTCCCACTTCTTGCCGCCGGCGCCGGGCTTCTTCGGCGTCCATTCCTGCTGGGGCGCGAAGGCCTCCTGAGGTTGGTGAAAGTCAGCGTAGTCCGGCATGGCGTCGTAATCCATGCCGGGGTCGTAGGCTGGCGGCGCATCCTGCGGGGCGCTGTGCACCAGCTGGCTCACGGCTTCGCCGCTCAAGCCGGTGATCTCCAGCAGACGCTGACGCATCAGTGTGCGCAAGTTGGCGCCCGGGACCTTGTCGATCAGCGGCGCCGCGAGGGTGGCCATGTGGGCCTTGCCTTCGAGGGAGCGCGGGTCGGCTTCTTCGGTCAGTTGCTGAAAAAAATAATCCGCCAGCGGCTGCGCATGTTGATTGATGCGTGCACGGAACGCGTCGGTACCTTCCGAACGCACCAGGGTGTCCGGGTCTTCGCCTTCGGGCAGGAACAGGAAGCGTGCGCGACGCCCATCCTGCAGGCTCGACAGCGTGGCTTCGAGCGCGCGCCAGGCGGCGTTGCGGCCAGCCTGGTCGCCGTCGAAGCAAAACAGCACGCTGGGCACGACACGGAACAGGCGTTTGAGATGTTCTTCGCTGGTGGCGGTGCCGAGGGTGGCGACCGCGTTGCGCAGGCCTTGTTGGGCCAGGGCGATCACGTCCATATAGCCTTCAACCACGATGATCTCATCGAGGTTGCGGTTGTTCTTGCGCGCTTCGAACAGGCCGTAGAGTTCCTGGCCCTTGTGGAACACCGGGGTCTCCGGGGAGTTCAGGTACTTGGGCTTGTCGTCCCCGAGTACGCGGCCGCCAAAGGCGATGATACGGCCACGGCTGTCGCGGATCGGGAACATCACGCGGTCGCGGAAGCGGTCATAGCGCTTGCCGGTCTCGGCGTTTTCCACCAGCAGGCCGGCATCGATCATGGCCTTTTGCTGGAGGGTGTCGCTGCTCAGGTGTTTATACAGGTTGTCCCAGCCCGGCGGGGCGAAGCCGAGACCGAAGTCCCGAGCGATTTCGCCGGTGAGGCCGCGCCCTTTGAGGTAGTCGACAGCGGCCTTGCGCTGCGGATGGCTCTTGAGTGCCTGGCGGTAAAAGTCGGCAGCGGCGGTCAGTAGCGGGTACAGCGGCGAATCGGTGGGTTGCCGGGGTTTGTGCGGGCGACCACTTTCTTCGCGGGGCACTTCCATGCCGGCGGCTTTCGCCAGGTCCTCGACAGCTTGGGGGAAATCCAGGTTGTCGTGGTCCATCAGGAAGCCCAAGGCATTCCCGCCCGCGCCGCAACCGAAGCAGTAATAGAACTGCTTGTCGGGGCTGACGCTGAACGATGGGGTTTTTTCTTTATGGAACGGGCAGCAGGCGGTGTAGTTTTTGCCGGCTTTTTTCAGCTGTACGCGTGAGCTGACAACATCGACGATGTCGGTGCGGTTCAGAAGGTCGTCAATAAAGCTCTGGGGAATCAGCCCGGCCATGGCGTTCTCGTCATCACTGCGTGTAAATGAGGGCCCGTGACGTGTTCAAGCGCACGTATGGAGTGCTCGATCATCATCGTCTGCATGGGTCATCAGGGAGTGTATCTGCCGAATATTCACTGAGGGTAGTTTCTGATCAGTCTTCGGCATGGAAATGTTGCCCGGGCGTCCGGTCTTGGCCAATGGCGGCCTCGGAAACGCATCGATGGGCACAGCCGACACGGTTGATCGTCTGTTTGAAGAATAGGTGTGCTCGTCAGTAGCCTTGTTAGGCTCGTCAGAAGAGACGTGCACCGCTGGCAAAAGAGCCAGCCCTGACGTGTGAAGCAGTGTCTCGGTCGCATGTGCGGCGTCGACGGTGAAGCATCAAGCGATATCCGCAAATGCCAACAGCCCGGCTGAGGGCCGGGCTTGGCAGAAGCTTGCTACGAACGTCTGTGTATTAGTACAGACGAACGGCGCGGCGCTGTTCGCGCTGAACTTTCTTAGCGTGACGCTTAACAGCGGCTGCTGCTTTGCGCTTACGCTCAGAAGTTGGCTTCTCATAAAATTCGCGGCTACGAACTTCAGCCAGAACACCGGCTTTTTCGCAGGAGCGCTTGAAACGACGCAGAGCTACGTCGAAGGGTTCGTTCTCTTTTACTTTGACGGCTGGCATCCAGAGCTACCTTCTTTCATTACCGGGAATCAACGTTCTCGTCGCAAAAAATTCGCGGCTGAGGTCGTCGGTTTTTAAGGGTTGCGGATGTTAACCCCTCATTGCCCGGAATGCAAAGCCTCTGATCGAAAACCGCTAGTCGGGAGGGGGAGTGGCGACTATTATGCGCGCCTTCGAATTCAGCCTCTACAAGGCGCAAACCCATGCTAGTACTGGGACTTGAAACCTCCTGCGACGAAACCGGAGTCGCACTATACGACAGTGAACGCGGGCTTTTGGCCGATGCACTGTTCAGTCAGATCGACCTGCATCGCGCCTATGGCGGCGTGGTGCCGGAGCTTGCCAGCCGCGATCACGTCAAGCGCATGCTGCCGCTGATCCGCCAGGTGCTGGATGAGGCCGGCTGTGTGGCAACCGAGATCGATGCCATCGCCTACACGGCAGGGCCCGGATTGGTCGGAGCCCTGCTGGTTGGGGCCTCTTGTGCCCAGGCGCTGGCCTTTGCCTGGGGTATTCCTGCCCTTGGCGTGCACCATATGGAAGGCCATTTGTTGGCGCCCATGCTGGAAAAAACACCGCCAGAGTTCCCGTTCGTCGCTTTGTTGGTTTCGGGGGGGCATACGCAGCTGGTTCAGGTGGATGGGATCGGCCAATACACGCTGTTGGGCGAGTCGCTGGACGATGCTGCCGGCGAAGCGTTCGACAAAACCGCGAAGATGATGGGGCTTAATTATCCGGGTGGTCCGGAAATCGCCCGCCTTGCCGAAAACGGCGTTGCCGGTCGCTACACCTTCCCGCGGCCGATGTGTGATCGTCCTGGCTTGATGTTCAGTTTCAGCGGCTTGAAAACCTCTGCCTTGAACACCTGGCAGCAGAGTGTCAGCGCCGGGGACGACGGCCAGCAAGCCCGTTGCGACATCGCGCTGGCGTTCCAGCAGGCTGTGGTGGAGACTTTGACCATCAAGTGCAAGCGCGCCCTGAAACAGGCGGGCATGAAGCGGCTGGTGATCGCAGGCGGCGTCAGCGCCAACAAGGCGTTGCGCAGTTCTTTGGAAAAAATGCTCGGCGACATGAATGGCAATGTGTTTTACGCACGCCCTGAGTTCTGCACTGACAACGGCGCGATGATCGCCTATGCCGGTTGCCAGCGCTTGCAGGCCGGGCAGCACGAAAGCCTGGCGATCAGCGTGCAGGCGCGCTGGCCGATGGAGCAACTGCCGCCGTTGTAATGGTTGAGGGGGCCGGGTTCGGGCGGGTATTTAAAAATGCCGTTCGCGCCCGGCAAACAGGTCGCGTAGATTGCCGCGGTGGCGCCAGACGATCAGCAGTGTCAGTACGCTCATCGGCACCAGTGCTTGCGGTTCCTGCCACGCCAGCAGAGGCAGGGTCAGTGGCGTAGCAATCAGTGCGGCCAGCGAGCTGGTGCGGGTCAGGTAGAACGTCAGCAGCCAGGCGAGCATGGCCAGTAACGCCGCCGGGGGGTAAATGCCCAGCAGCATGCCGGCCGCCGTGGCGACGCCCTTGCCGCCGCGAAAGCGGAAGTACAACGGGAACAGGTGGCCCAGGACGGCACATAGGCCCACCCAGGCTTGCTGTTGCAAGCTAAGGCCGACAAGGCTGGCGATCAGCACGGGCAGCAGGCCCTTGCACAGGTCGCCCAGCAAGGTCAGGACGGCGAGTTTCTTGCCGGCCAGGCGCAACATATTGGTGGCGCCGGCATTGCCTGAGCCACTCATGCGCGGGTCGGGATTTCCCGTCAAGCGGCTGAGCAAAATGGCGAAGGACAGCGAGCCGAGCAGGTAGGCGAAAATCGCCAGTAACCAAAACATGCTAACTATTCCGGGCGAGGACGCCCTGATTCTAACGGGGCATCGCGCCCTTGTCGTGCTGCGGAGAAAAGTGCTTGGACAGAGTGTTTATCGAAGGCCTGGAAGTCGACACCGTGATCGGGGCTTACGACTGGGAGCGCGGAATCCGGCAATGCCTGCGCCTGGACCTTAGCTTCGCCTGGGATAATCGCCCAGCCGCGGCCGGTGATGACCTGACCCTGGCACTGGATTACGCCAGAGTGTCTGCGCGTATCCAGGCCTTTGCCGAGCAGTCCCAGTACCAGCTGGTGGAAACCTTTGCCGAGCGCCTGGCCGAAGTGTTGATGAGTGAATTCCAGATTCCCTGGCTGCACCTCAAGTTGACCAAGCCCGGCGCGGTACCGGCTGCCAAGGGCGTGGGCGTGGAGATCGAGCGCGGATGTCGTTGACTCAGGTTTACCTCGGGCTTGGCAGCAATATCGAGCGTGAAGCTCGTTTATGCGCTGGCTTGGATGCGTTGGCGGCCTTCTTGACGGATATGCGCTGTTCAGCGGTGTTCGAAAGCCAGCCGGTGGGTATCAAGAGCGGGCCGTTTTTTAATCTGGTTGTGTCGGCTTATACCGACCTGCCGTTGATGGAGTTGGATCGCCGCTTGAAATCCATCGAGGCCGACAATGGCCGCTACGCGCCCGACCGCAAAGGCCTGCCGCTGGATATCGATGTGTTGTTGTATGGCGATCTGGTGGGCGATTTTGATGGCTTGGTCCTGCCGCGAGCCGAAATTCTGAAAAACGCCTTTGTGTTGTGGCCGCTGTCGATGATGGCGCCGCAGCGTATGCACCCTGAGGCGGGCAAGACAATGGCCGAGCTGTGGCGAGACGCGCAGATTGATCAGGTATTGGCACCTGTGGCGTTCGAGTGGCAGGGTCAGCCACTCACGCCGCTAGCTCTTTTGTAGGAGCCGAGCTTGCTCGCGAAAAACCTGAGGGCGCTGCGTCATCGTTGAGGTTCTTCGCGAGCGAGCTCGCTCCTACAGGGGCTTTTGCTGTTCCTTGTAGGCTTTGAGCGCCTTGAGCCGTTCGCGCTTGAGCGCCTCGCCCAATTCGGGGCCTTTGAAACCTTTTTCCAGCAGTGGCGCGACCGGCACTTCGCGTGCAGCCTTTGCCGCTGCGCGCAAGTAATCGGCCTGTGGATAACTGCGTTGCTCAAAACCCTGTCGGCCCCGAGCGTCCATTTCACAGGCTACGACGAACTCTTCAAAGCGTTGCGGCCGACGGTACACGTCGAAGCTTTGCAGCAACTCCAGCAATGTCGAGGCCTTGAGCTCCAGCGCACGATGCCCATGGGTATGATATTGCCCCACGAGCAAGGCCAATTCCTGGCAATCCCTCGGTACCTTGAAACGCTCGTTCACCGCTTTGATCAGCTTCAGGCCGCGTTGTTCGTGGGCAATATGCTGCGGCAACTTATCCACAGGCGTCAGGCCTTTGCCCAAATCATGCAGCAGGCAGGCCCAGCGCACGCTCAACGGTTGGTTGTGCAGGGCGGCCTGCTCCAGCACGCTCAAGGTGTGCACGCCAGTGTCTATTTCCGGGTGATGCGCTGCGGGCTGCGGCACGCCGAACAGCGCGTCCACCTCCGGCATCAAGGTTTTCAGCGCGTCGCAGTCACGCAGCACTTGGATAAATACCTGGGGTTGAGCCTCCATCAGCGCCCGTGAGATTTCCTTCCAGCTGCGCTCGGGGGTAAGGGCCTTTAGCTCGCCGGACTCACTGAGTTGGCGCATTAACTCCAGGGTCTCGGGGGCGACAGTGAAGCCAAGAGGCGCATAACGCGCGGCGAAGCGTGCAACGCGCAATACGCGGAGTGGATCTTCGGCGAACGCGGGAGAAACATGCCGCAAAATACGCGCTTCAAGGTCGCGTTGGCCGTGGTAAGGATCGGTCAGGTTACCCTCGTCGTCCTCCGCCATGGCATTGATGGTCAGGTCACGCCGGATCAGGTCTTCTTCCAGCGTAACGTCGGGGCTCGCATGGAATATAAAGCCACCGTAACCATGGCCATTCTTGCGTTCGGTGCGAGCGAGGGCGTATTCGTCACCGTTCTTCGGGTCGAGAAATACCGGGAAATCGGCGCCCACCGGTTTATAACCCTTGGCGAGCATCTCTTCGGCCGTCGCGCCAACGACGACACGGTCTATATCGGTGACCTCGATGCCCAGAAGGCGATCACGCACGGCGCCGCCGACTTTGTAGATTTTCATGAAAAAGCCTCCATTAGCGGCACAGGATAACGCCTGAGCCTGGCCAATGGAGGCTTTGCTGTTTCAGAGATGCACGACGGCCATGTCCAGACGGCCGTAGTCGTTGTCGTTATGATCGCTGCGCGGTGGCACATGGTGGGTTTTCATCACCTGGTCGCCCTGCAGGGTTTCCAGATGGATATCAAAACCCCAGAGCCGATGCAGGTGCTTGAGCACTTCCTCAGTGGATTCGCCCAAGGGTTTGCGGTCGTGCTGCTGGTGACGCAGGGTCAGCGAACGGTCGCCACGCACATCGATGCTGTAGATCTGCACGTTAGGCTCGCGGTTACCCAGGTTGTATTGCGCGGCCAGGGTTTCGCGAATGATGCGGTAGCCGGGTTCGTCGTGGATGGCAGGCACCACCAGGTCATCCTTGAGGTCGTCGTCCAGGATGCTGAACAGCTTGAGGTCGCGAATCACCTGGGGCGACAGATACTGCAGGATAAAACTCTCATCCTTGAAGCTGCTCATGGCGAACTTGATGGTCGATAGCCAGTCGCTGCCGGCGATTTCCGGGAACCAGCGGCGGTCTTCTTCGGTGGGGTGCTCGCACATACGGCGAATATCGCGGTACATGGCAAAACCCAGCGCATAGGGGTTGATGCCGTTGTAATACGGGCTGTCGAAGCCTGGTTGGAAGACCACGCTGGTGTGGGACGTGAGGAACTCCATCATAAAGCCGTCCGTGACCAGGCCTTCGTCGTACAGGTCGTTCATCAGGGTGTAATGCCAGAAGGTAGCCCAGCCTTCGTTCATCACTTGGGTTTGGCGCTGGGGATAAAAATATTGCGCGATCTTGCGTACGATGCGCACGATTTCACGCTGCCAGGGTTCCAGCAGCGGTGCGTGTTTTTCCAGGAAATACAGGATGTTTTCCTGAGGTTCGGCGGGGAAGCGTGCATTGTCCTTGTCGCTGTTCTTGTCGGCGCGCTTGGGGATGGTGCGCCACAGGTCGTTGATCTGTTTCTGCAGGTGCTCCTCGCGTTCCTTCTGGCGCAGGCGCTCCTCTTCGGCGGAAATAGGATAGGGACGCTTATAGCGATCGACCCCGTAATTCATCAGCGCATGGCAGGAGTCCAACAGGTCTTCCACCGCATCGATACCGTGGCGCTCCTCGCACTGCATGATGTATTGCTTGGCGAACACCAGGTAATCAATGATCGAACTGGCATCGGTCCAGGTGCGAAACAGGTAGTTGCCCTTGAAGAAACTGTTATGCCCGTAGCAGGCATGAGCCACCACCAGCGCCTGCATGCAGATGGTGTTTTCTTCCATCAGGTACGCGATGCACGGGTCGGAGTTGATCACGATCTCGTAGGCCAGGCCCATCTGGCCACGGGTGTAGGACTTCTCGGTACTGAGGAAGTGTTTCCCGTAGGACCAATGGTGATAGCCCAGCGGCATGCCCACCGAGGCATAGGCATCCATCATCTGTTCAGCAGTGATGACTTCTATCTGGTTGGGGTAGGTGTCCAGGGCATAACCCGCCGCGATACGGCTGATTTCCCGGTCATAGGCCTGGATCAGTTCGAAGGTCCACTCGGAGCCGGTGGAAATGGGTTGGCGCTTGTTCTCTTTTTTGGCGGTCATGTCACTAACCTGCGCTGGAAGAGTTCACGGAAGACCGGGTAGATATCGCCGGCCGAGACCAGTTGCTGCTGGGCGAACGTGTCGGCAAAGGCTTCGCCGATGCGCTCGTATTCGAACCACAGGGCCTGGTGCTCACGGGGGGTGATTTCGACGTAAGTGTAGTACTGCACGAACGGCATGATCTGGTTGATCAAAATGTCCCGGCAGATCGGCGAGTCGTCGTTCCAGTTATCGCCGTCAGAAGCTTGGGCGGCGTAGATGTTCCACTCGTTGGCGGGGTAGCGCTCGGCCATGATCTCCTGCATCAGCTTCAGTGCACTGGAAACGATGGTGCCGCCGGTTTCCCGCGAGTAGAAAAACTCCTCTTCGTCCACTTCCCGGGCGCTGGTGTGATGGCGGATGAACACTACGTCAATCTTGTCGTAGTTCCGTTTCAGGAACAGGTACAGCAGGATAAAGAAGCGCTTGGCGATGTCCTTGGTGGCCTGGGTCATGGAGCCGGAAACGTCCATCAGGCAGAACATCACGGCCTTGGAGCTGGGGTTGGGTTGCTTGACCAGCAGGTTGTACTTCAAGTCAAAGGTATCGAGGAACGGCACGCGGTGAATGCGCGCGCTGAGTTTTTCGATTTCTGCCTCGATTTCCTGGATATCGCCGAAGTTGTCCGGTTCTTCGCGCTTCAAGCGTGCCAACTCTTCCTTGGCCTGCTTGAGTTTGGCGCGGCTGCTGCCGGACAGGGCGATGCGCCGGGCATGGGCTGAACGCAGGGTGCGGATGATGTTGATACGCGAAGGGTTGCCCTCGTTGCTGATGCCTGCGCGTACGGTCTTGAAGGTGTCGGTGCCGGTGAGGTTGCGCTTGACCAGGTTGGGCAGTTCCAGGTCTTCGAACATGAATTCGAGGAATTCTTCCTGGGTGATCTGGAATACGAATTCATCCATGCCTTCGCCAGAGTTGCCGGCCTTGCCCGGGCCTTTGCCGCCGCCACCGCCTTGCGGACGCTGGATATGTTCGCCGGTGGTGAATTCCTTGTTGCCGGGGTGCACCACGGTCTGTTTGCCGCCGCGACCATGGTGAAGCACCGGTTCGTCGATGTCCCGGCCGGGAATGCTGATTTGTTCGCCATGCTCCATGTCGGTGATGGAACGGCGACTAACGGCCTCTTCTACCGCCTTTTTGATGTGGTCACGGTAACGCCGCAGGAAACGCTGGCGGTTTACCGTGCTTTTGTTCTTGCCATTGAGGCGTCGGTCGATCACATAGCTCATAGGGAGCCCTCCGGGCAGCTTCACGTTACAAGCTTCAAGCCGCGAGCTGGAAGCTTAGGGACAAGCGGTCAACTGCCAGGCCGGATGCCTGGCAGTGTGCGCTTGCCGCTGCCTTACTGTGATTTGCGAACCCGCAGGTACCACTCGGAGAGCAGCCGTACCTGTTTGTCGGTATAGCCTCGCTCGACCATGCGTGTGACGAAGTCGTTGTGTTTTTGTTGATCCTCCTTGCTGGCCTTGGCGTTGAAGCTGATGACGGGCAGCAGGTCCTCGGTGTTGGAGAACATTTTCTTCTCGATGACCACCCGCAGCTTCTCGTAGCTGAGCCAAGTGGGGTTCTTGCCGTTGTTGTTGGCGCGGGCACGCAGTACGAAGTTGACGATTTCGTTGCGGAAATCCTTCGGATTGCTGATGCCGGCGGGTTTTTCGATCTTTTCCAATTCTTCGTTGAGGGCCACGCGATTGAGGATTTCGCCGGTTTCCGGGTCGCGGTATTCCTGGTCCTGGATCCAGAAGTCGGCGTACAGCACGTAGCGGTCGAAGATGTTCTGGCCGTACTCGCTGTAAGACTCCAAGTAAGCGGTCTGGATTTCCTTGCCGATAAACTCGATGTAGCGCGGCGCCAGGTATTCCTTGAGGAAGCGCAGGTAGCGCTCACGGGTTTCGGCCTGGAACTGCTCCTGTTCAATCTGCTGCTCCAGCACATAGAGCAAGTGCACCGGGTTGGCGGCGATCTCGTGAGGGTCGAAGTTGAAAACTTTGGACAGGATCTTGAACGCAAAGCGCGTCGACAGACCGTTCATGCCTTCGTCCACACCGGCTGTGTCACGGTACTCCTGGATCGACTTGGCCTTGGGATCGGTGTCCTTGAGGTTTTCGCCGTCGTAGACGCGCATCTTCGAATAGATATTGGAGTTCTCCGGCTCCTTGAGGCGCGACAGCACGGTGAACTGGGCAAGCATCTTCAGGGTGTCGGGCGCGCAATGGGCCTTGGCCAGGGAGCTGTTGAACAACAGTTTGTCGTAGATCTTGATTTCGTCGCTGACCCGCAGGCAGTACGGCACCTTGACGATATAGATCCGGTCGATGAAGGCTTCGTTGTTCTTGTTGTTGCGGAAGGTATGCCATTCCGATTCGTTGGAGTGGGCCAGCAGGATCCCGGTAAACGGAATCGCCCCCAGGCCTTCAGTACTGTTGTAGTTGCCTTCCTGGGTAGCGGTCAGCAGTGGGTGCAGCACCTTGATCGGTGCCTTGAACATCTCCACGAATTCCATCAGGCCCTGGTTGGCCCGGCACAATGCGCCCGAGTAGCTGTAGGCATCGGCATCGTTCTGCGGGAACTCTTCCAGCTTGCGGATATCGACTTTGCCCACCAGCGCAGAAATGTCCTGGTTGTTTTCATCGCCCGGTTCGGTCTTGGCCACGCCGATCTGGTTGAGGATCGACGGGTAGAGTTTCACCACGCGGAACTGGCTGATATCACCACCGAACTCGGCCAGGCGCTTGGTGGCCCAGGGCGACATGATGGTGTTGAGGTAGCGCCGCGGTATGCCGAAGTCTTCCTCGAGGATCGCGCCATCTTCCGTGGCGTTGAACAGGCCCAGGGGTGACTCGAAGACGGGCGAGCCCTTGATCGCATAGAAGGGCACCTTTTCGATCAATTGCTTGAGTTTTTCCGCCAGGGACGACTTGCCGCCGCCGACCGGGCCGAGCAGATAGAGGATCTGCTTCTTCTCTTCCAGACCTTGGGCGGCATGGCGGAAGTAGGAAACGATCTGGTCGATGCATTCTTCCATCCCATGGAAGTCTTCAAAGGCCGGATAGCGGCGGATCACCTTGTTGGAAAATATCCGCGACAGGCGCGAATTATTGGCGGTTTCCACCAGTTCTGGCTCGCCAATCGCCAGTAGCAGGCGTTCGGCGGCAGAAGCGTAGGTGCTGCGGTCCTGTTTGCACAGCTCGAGATACTCCTGAAGCGTGAGTTCTTCCTGCTGTGTGGACGCGAAGCGTTGTTGGAAGTGGCTAAAGATACTCATGACGTCGTCACCTCGCTCGATACGTGGAGCCGACGCCGGATCAATCAGTCGATGCTGGCAGCCATTGACGCACGCCAATGGCTGTTTTCCCCCCAGAACACCCTGAAACGCTACCGATGACCCGTACGCCGGTGTACCGGCTCTCCCCTGATTCGGATGGCCTGCGCTTAAGGATAGTTCGGAATCCGGGAGGTCAAGGCGCGATGCGCAATTAGTTTGGCTGCGCCGTTCGTCAGAAACGGCGCAAGCCCAAGCGTCACGCGGGGTAGCGGGGTGTGAAAAAAATTATTGCGAATCGCCTGAAGAAATTTCCGCAGGAAAGGTCGCACGCCACAGCTCAAACCCGCCGTCCAGGCTATAGACGTCGGAGAAGCCTTGGCTAATCAGATATGCGGCTGCGCTCTGGCTGGAATTGCCGTGGTAGCAGGCCACGATCAGCGGCGCATCGAGGTCGGCGGCGCGGATGAAGTCGGCGATGTTGGCGTTGTCCAAGTGCTGGGCGCCGGTGATGTGAGCGGCGGCATAAGTAGGCTGGTCGCGGATGTCGACCACTACGGCACCTTGCTCGCGCAGGGCCTGGGCTTGTTCGGGGGGGATACGTTTGAATTCGGTCATTGCGGGCTCCTATGGCTTGGTGGCGGCCGGCTGGGTAATGGAAAGGGGCGATTGGCACTGGCAGTCGAGGCGCTCGCCCGTGTCGATGTTCATCAGGGTCATGGCGCCACCCCACACGCAACCGGTGTCGAGGGCGAACACGCCGGGTTCATCGCACTTGCCTTCCAGCGCAGCCCAGTGGCCAAAGATGATCTTTGTGTCACGGGCCTTGCGTTCCTTGTGGGCGAACCAGGGCTTGTAGCCGGGCAGGGCGGTGTCGGCGCCTTCCTTGCTTTTGAGGTCCAGTTTGCCTTCGGCCGTGCAGAAGCGCATCCGCGTGAAGTAGTTGGTGATGACTCGCAGGCGGGCGACGCCTGTGAGGTCGTTGTCCCACTTCACTGGGTCGTTGCCGTACATGCCGTCGAGGTAAGCGGTGTACAGATTGTCATCGGCCAACGCAGTTTCAACTTCGGCAGCGCATTTGAGCGCTTTTTTCAACGTCCACTGGGGCGGGATGCCGGCATGCACCAAGGCCATGTTGCGGCCTTCATCGTAGTGCATGAGTTTTTGCCGGCGCAGCCAGTCGAGCAGTTGAGCGCGGTCTGGGGCTTCGAGGATTTCCCGCAGAGTGTCGCCTTTTTTGAGGCGCTCGATATTGTTGCCGGCCGCAAGCAAATGCAGGTCATGGTTGCCTAGCACGCATACCAAGGAATCACGCAGGCCATAGAGGTAGCGCAGGGTTTCCAGGGACTGTGGGCCCCGGTTAACCAAGTCTCCCACCAACCACAAGCGATCATTTGTCGGGTCGAAGGCGACGCGCTCCAGCAGGCGCTTGAGAGGGTCCAGGCAACCTTGCAGGTCGCCGACCGCGTACGTCGCCATCAGTGCAGGGCTCCTGGCACAGCCAGGCGGAAGGGCTTGATGATTGCATCGAACAGTTGGCCGTCGGTGGCCTTCATTTGATACGAGCCTTGCATGGTGCCGACCTTGGAGGTCATCACCGTGCCGCTGCTATAAGTGTGGCTGGTGCCGACGTCGATCAACGGCTGCTGGCCGACAACGCCTGCCCCGCGCACTTCCTCGACCTGGCCGTCGCCATCGGTGATGACCCAGTGGCGCGACAGCAGCTTGGCCGGCACCAGCCCGTTGTTCTTCACTGTAATAGTGTAGGCAAAGGCGAAGCGGTTATGTTCGGGTTGCGATTGGTCCGCCAGGAAGCGGGTGACGACGCTGACGTCTATCTGATAGCGAGGATCGGACATGCAAGAGGCCTTAAAAGCGAAGGACAGCAGATGCGGGTCAGTCTAGGCCAAGAGGAGGGCACTAGGCCAGACATGCTGTCTGATGCTCTGTAGGAGCGAGCTTGCTCGCGAAGGTCGTCAACGATAACGCGTTCAGTCTGAAAAAACGTGGCGCCTGTTAAGTCTTCGCGAGCAAGCTCGCTCCTACAGTTTTGTCATTCCATTAAAGGCGCTGGCTGGATGGCAAGCTGGTCAGCCAGGCGCACGAACGCGGCCAGGTCCAGTTGCTCGGGGCGCAGGCTGCCATCGACGCCGGCGGCTTCGATTTCAGCATTGCTCAGCAGGGCTTTGAGGGTATTACGCAAGGTCTTGCGGCGCTGGTTGAAGGCCTCACGCACGACGCGTTCCAGCAGCTTGTGATCCTTGGCCGGGTGCGGCAGCACGGCATGCGGCACCAGGCGCACGATGGCCGAATCAACCTTCGGCGGTGGGTTGAACGCGCCCGGGCCGACGTTGAACAGGTGCTCCACGCGGCAGTGATACTGGACCATGATCGACAACCGGCCCCAATCGCCACCGCCTGGGCCTGCGGCCAAGCGCTCCACCACTTCCTTTTGCAGCATGAAGTGCATGTCGCGGATGATACCGGCGTTGTTCAGCAGGTGGAAAATCAGCGGCGTGGAAATGTTGTAGGGCAGGTTGCCGACTACCCGCAGGCTGTTAGGCGCAGCGCCAAGGCTATTGAAGTCGAACTTCAGCGCGTCGCCCTGATGCAGGTTGAAGTTGGCTTTGCCAGCAAACTGCTGGTTGAGGATCGGGATCAAGTCCTTGTCCAGTTCCACCACGTCCAGTTGCCCACCGCTGGCCAGCAGGCCTTGGGTCAGCGCGCCCTGGCCTGGGCCGATTTCCAGCAGGCGGTCTTCCGGCTTGGCATGAATGGAGCGCAGGATGCGATCGATCACGCCAGCGTCGTGCAGGAAGTTTTGCCCGAAGCGCTTGCGCGCCCGGTGTTGGTAATGCTCAGTCATATACGGGTCTCGGCCATCTGATAGGCGGTTTCCAGGGCCACGTGCAGGCTGCCGGTATCGATCTTGCCGCTGCCTGCGAGGTCCAGGGCGGTGCCATGGTCGACGGAGGTGCGGATGATCGGCAGGCCCAGTGTCACGTTGACTGCGGCGCCGAAGCCTTTGTATTTCAGCACGGGCAGCCCCTGGTCGTGGTACATCGCCAGCACTGCGTCGCAGTGCTCCAGATATTTGGGGGTAAACAGAGTGTCTGCAGGCAATGGGCCGCGTAGGTCCATGCCTTCTTGGCGCAGGCGCTCTAATGTCGGTTCAATGATGTCGATTTCTTCATGGCCCAAGTGGCCGCCTTCACCGGCGTGGGGGTTGAGCCCACAGACCAGGATACGCGGTTGGGCAATGCCGAATTTGTGTTGCAGGTCGCTGTGCAGGATGCGCGTGACACGCTCCACACGTTCGGCAGTGATGGCATCGGCAATTTCACGCAGCGGCAAGTGGGTGGTCACCAGGGCCACGCGCAGGCCACGGGTGGCGAGCATCATCACCACTTGAGCGGTATGGGTCAGTTCGGCGAGGAATTCGGTATGGCCGGAAAAGGCGATGCCGGACTCGTTGATCACGCCTTTGTGCACGGGTGCGGTGATCATGCCGGCAAAGTCGCCGTCGATGCAGCCTTGGCCCGCACGGGTCAGCGTCTCTAGCACAAATGCCGCGTTGGCCGTGTTCAACTGCCCGGCCACCACTTTGGCCTGCAGCGGGGTGTCCCATACATACAGGTTGCCGGCGGGGGCTGGCAGATCGGGCCAGTTGCCCGGCGCCACGTCAAGCAGGTTGACGGCCACACCCAGCTGCGCGGCCCGCTCAAGGAGCAGGTCGCGGCTGGTAATGGCAATCAGGGGGTGTGGCTGGGGTTGCGAGGCGAGCAGCAGGCACAGGTCTGGACCAATGCCGGCTGGCTCGCCGGGTGTCACCGCGAAACGCTGGGGTTTCACTGGGGTGCCTGGTCGGTGCCTGTTTGCTCGGCGCCTGGCAGCTTGTTCTCTACATAAGCTTCGTCACGGATCTGACGCAGCCAGGTTTGCAGCTCTTCATCGTATTTGCGGTTACGCAGCACGGTCAGGGCTTGTTGCTCGCGGGCCTGGGTGGTGTTGTCCGTGGCGCGACGGCCAAGGACTTCCAGCACATGCCAGCCGTATTGAGTCTTGAACGGCTTGGACAATACGCCTTGTGGCGTCTCGGCCATAACCTGCTGGAACTCAGGCACCAGGGCTTTCGGGTCGATCCAGTTCAGGTCGCCACCGTTAAGGGCAGAGCCTGGGTCTTCCGAGAAGCTTTTGGCCAGGGTGGCGAAGTCTTCACCGCTTTCAATACGGTCGTAGATCTTCTGCGCCAGTTCCTTGGTTTGGGCCTCGGTGCGGATTTCGCTCGGTTTGACCAGGATGTGACGAACATGGACTTCGTCTTTCAGCGAGGTTTCGCCGCCGCGGCGTTCCAGCAACTTCAGGATGATGAAACCACCCGGAGTGCGTGCTGGCTGGGTAATGCCGCCGACTTCCATAGCGCTCAATTCGCGATCAAACGGAGGCGGCAATTGAGCGGCTTTACGCCAGCCCATGTCACCGCCTTCAAGGGCGTTGTCGCTGCCGGACTGAGCAATAGCCATCTGGGCAAAGTCTGCACCCGCTTTCAGACGCTCGTAGATCGCCTGGGTTTTAGCGGCGGCGGCATTGAGCTGCTCAGAGTTGGCTCCGTCCGGGGTTGGGATCAGGATATTGGCCAAGTGCAACTCTTCGGAGAGCTGCATCTTGCCCAAGTCCGAAGCCAGGAAGTTCTTCACTTCCTGCTCGGACACCTGAACCCGTTCGGCCACACGGCGCTGGCGCACACGGCTGATGATCATTTCGCGCTTGATCTGGTCGCGGGCGTCCTCATAGGACAAACCATCGTGAGCCAGGGCGGCGCGGAATTGATCAATGCTCATGTTGTTACGCTGAGCGATGGTGCCAACGGCCTGGTTCAGTTCTTCGTCCGAAATACGGATGCCGGAACGGTCGCCGATCTGCAGTTGCAGGTTTTCAACGATCAGGCGTTCCAGCACCTGGGGTTCCAGGACGCTGGTCGGTGGCACTCCACCGCCACGTTTGGCGATGGTTTGCTGAACTTCCTTGACCCGTTGGTCCAGCTGGCTTTGCATGATCACGTCGTTGTCGACGATGGCCGCTACTTTATCCAGCTGTTGAACCGCGGCGTGTGCCGACACAGTACCCAGGAACAGCGCGCCCAGCACTAGCGGGCGCAAACACTCAGAAAGCTTTGTCTTCACGTTCACGATAACCTTCAATGCCTTTGTCGAGGAAGCTCTCTACCTTGGCGCCGGTCAGGCCGCCGAGTCCTTTGAGGACGATCTGGAAGAAGAGCCCGTGGTCACCCTTTTCGTTCTGAGGGGCGAGCTGCGTGTATTCGTCGTTGGAAACCCAGTAACGGTTGATGACGCGCAGTTTCCAGCAGCAGTTGTCGTACTCGAAACCACCGAAGGCTTCCAGGGTACGGTTGCGGGCATAGTCATACTGCCAGCGGGTGATCAGGTTCCACTGGGGAATGATCGGCCACATCATCGAGAAGTCGTGTTGTTGGATTTTGTAGTAATCCTTCACGAAGTCAGGCTTGCCCTCTTCGCCGAAGTTGCCACCGAACTGCCATTTGCCGGTCAGTTGGTTGTAGATCACCTGGTCGTTACGATAGCGGTAGCCCAGGTTGACGACCTTGTTCGGGTTGTCTTCCGGCTGGTAGTGGAACATTGCGCTACCGGAGCGAGGGCTATGGCTTTCGGTATCCCAGTTATAGTCGGCCGTGGCACGCCAGTCGCGGTTGAAGCGGAACTCGTATTCCAATGCAACCGGCGAAACGTTCGAGTGCGAATCATCACGTGTCTTGGCGTCGATGCCAGGCAATTGAACTTCCCGGTCCTTGAAGTACACCGCTTGGCCGATGGAAGCGCGTTGACGTTCGAAACCGTTTTCTTCAATCCAGCGGCTGGTAAGGCCAAAGGACAGCTTGTTCTCGTCGCCGATACGATCTGAACCGCTGAAGCGGTTATCCCGGAACAGTGAGGAGTAGCTGAACGAGTTCTCGCTGGTGTCAAAGACAGGAATCTCGGTTTGGTCTCTATTCGGTACGTAGAGGTAGAACGCACGAGGTTCGAGGGTTTGGTTGTAGTCTTTACCGAACCAATTGGTTTTACGGTCGAAGTACAGGCCGCTGTCGATGCTGGCGATAGGCACGGAGCGATCTTGCGAGCTGTCAAAGGTCTGGCCGACAGGTAATTGCGACTTGCCTTTACCATCAAGATCCAAATCGTATTTGGTATAGACGTACTTCAGCTTCGGCGTGATAAAGCCGTAGCTCCAGTTCATCGGGTAAGAGACAGCTGGTGCAACGTTCAGACGAGTACCGTTTGCACGGGTAAGGCCTGTGACATTGCTGTCCAGGCGATCCGTCACAGCGCCGTTCTCATCGGTAAAGGTACCGTTTTTCAAATCACGATCAAAGCGGACTGCTTCAGTCTCATAGCTAAAGTTCAAACCGCCAGGATGAAATGGCAACTGACCATTGAGAGTGAGCTGCGGCAGTCGGTCATACGGCGTGATTTGAGAGATTGTCGCCAACTGGTAGGACTGAACATTCAACCGAGCTTGATAGGAGTCGCCCCGGTACGTCAGGGAACCCTGTTGGTTCAGGAAGTCCTGACTCTCAACCCCTTCCTCATACGACTTCAAATCCTGGAAGTAGTAAGGATCGCTGATCTTGGTGTAATCAACTTGCGACGTCAGACGCGAATCCAACCCACCCTTATGCTGCCAATTGAGCATATAGCGAGTCTTTTCGTAGTCGGTCTGGTTCTTCCGCTCATCGTTATCGTCGTTGAGATACGCCCCACCAAACTGCCCTTCACTCGACTTGGTCAGATAGCGGAATTCGCCCTCCATCAACATGCCGCGCTTGGTCATGTACTGCGGGTACAACGTGGCATCGTAGTTCGGCGCCAGGTTGAAATAGTACGGCGTTACCAGCGTAAAGCCAGTTTCCCCACCGGTGCTGAAGCTCGGCGGCAGGAAGCCGGATTGACGACGGTCGTCGATCGGGAAGTAGATGTACGGGGTGTACAGAATCGGGATGTTCTTGACCCGCAACGTCGCGTTGGTCGCCGTACCGAAGCCGGTGGCCGGGTTCAACGTGATGTTGTTGCCCTTGAGCTGCCAGGCGTTGCTGTCCGGCTCGCAGGTGGTGTACGTACCGTCCTTGAGACGGATGATCGCGTTTTCTGCACGCTTGGCGTACAGCGCGTTACCGCGGATGCGTGACTTGTGCATCACGTATTCGGCGTTGTCGATCTGGGCGGCGCCGGTGTCGAGCTGGACCTGGGCATGGTCGCCCACGATCAGGGCGCCGTTGTCGCGCAGGCGCACTTTGCCGTTCAGTTCGCCGCGGTTCTCGGCCTGGTACAGGCTGGCTTCGTCCGCTTCCAGCTGCATGCTGCCCTGGCGCATGACCACGTCACCGGCCAGGGTGGCAACCTGCTGCTCCTGCTCGTAACGAGAGGCCTTGGCGCCGATGAAGGTCGGTGCATCGCTCTTGTTCGTCTTGTCGTTCATGCCAGGACGAGTCGGCTCGATGTACGCGCCGCCGCAGTAAGGGCCGGTTTCGGCCAACTGTGCTGCGGTCAGCTTGTCGCGAGGTACCCAGTCCAGGTGGCTGTAGTCGGCACTGCGCGAACGCAGGCCACGGCCCTTGGCTTCGGTGACCAGCATGGTCTTGGGCTCGGCGTCGACGCTGCCGCCAGCTTTGCCTTGCGGCGTGCTGTTGGCCGAGCTGACGGCAGCACCGTCATGCACCGGGCGCGGTGGCAATGGGGCGGCGGCCGTCTTCGGCGCGCAATCCCAGGCACCCGAAGCAGAGACTGAGCAGTCATACTGTTCCGCGGCGACCACGAATGAGGTGGCGAAAGGTTGCAAGGCCAGCAGACTGCCGGTTACCAGCAACGGAAATTTTCTACGAAACGCGGGGGATTTCAATGCCATCTTATTAGTCCGGGCTTCCTGCGTGCCATCTGCCCGCGGTTTGGGCCGCACGCCTCTCGATGGTCTGAAAAAGATGCGTGATAATAAAGCATGCCCCGCTTGACGGCTAGCGCCGTCGGAGACCCTTGTAATGCCCGAGCACGATCTACGTTTACAACAGCTGGAAGTCTGGCTGGATGAGCAGTTGCCGATCCTCTTCAACGCTCAGGACTGGGGCCCCGTGCCCCCGGCCACATTGACCGCGGCCAGCAGCGACGCGAGTTTCAGGCGTTACTTCCGATGGGAGGGCGGTGCCCATACGTTCGTCGTCATGGACGCGCCACCCCCCCAGGAAAACTGCAAACCTTTCGTCGATATCGCGCATTTGCTCGCGAAATCGGGAATAAATGTGCCAAAAATTTATGCAGAAGATTTGCCTCGAGGCTTTCTTTTGCTCAATGACCTGGGCACAAAAACCTATCTGGACGTGATTGACGGTGAAAACGCCGACCAATTATTTGCCGATGCCATCGACGCGCTGCTGGCTTTCCAGCAATTGCCGATGGATGCACCGTTGCCCAGCTATGACGTGGCCTTATTGCGTCGCGAGCTGGAATTGTTCCCGGAATGGTACGTGCGTCGTCACCTGGGCATCGACCTCGACCCTGAGCAACAAGCCCTCTGGCAACGCGCCAGCCAGCAGTTGATCGACAGCGCCCTGGCCCAGCCCAAGGTGCTGGTGCACCGCGACTACATGCCGCGCAACCTGATGATCAGTGAGCCGAGCCCTGGTGTGCTGGATTTCCAGGACGCGGTCTACGGCCCGGTGACCTACGACATTACCTGCCTGTTCAAGGACGCCTTCCTCAGCTGGCCCCAGGCCCGCGTGCGCGAATGGCAGCGTGGCTATTGGCAGCGTGCCGGGCAGTTGGGGATTCCCGTGCAGGACGATTTTGAAGAGTTCCAGCGTGCCAGCGACCTGATGGGCGTGCAGCGTCACCTCAAGGTCATCGGCATCTTTTCGCGTATCTGCCACCGCGACGGCAAGCCACGCTACCTGGCCGACGTGCCGCGTTTCTTTGCTTATATAGAAGCGGTGCTGGCCGACCGACCTGAGTTGAGTGACCTGGGCGAGTTACTCGCCAGCCTGCGCGAACCTGCCGAGGCCAGCGTATGAAGGCGATGATCCTGGCGGCGGGAAAGGGCGAACGCATGCGTCCGCTCACCCTGCATACGCCCAAGCCGCTGGTGCAAGCCGGCGGCAAGCGGCTGATCGAGTATCACCTTGAAGCCTTGGCTAAGGCCGGCTTTACCGAGATCGTGATCAACCACGCATGGCTAGGCCAGCAGATTGAAAATTACTTGGGCGACGGCGCCCAGTTTGGTCTGCGCATCCGCTACTCCCCAGAGGGTGAACCGCTGGAAACGGGGGGCGGGATATTCCAGGCGTTGCCGCTGTTGGGCGACGAACCGTTTCTGGTGGTCAATGGCGATATCTGGACTGACTACGATTTCACCCAGCTCAAGCAGCCGATCCGGGGTTTGGCGCACTTGGTGATGGTCGACAACCCTGCGCACCACCCGTCGGGCGGAGATTTTTACCTGGATCACGATGTGCTTCATGATGCCGCGCCCGGTGCCGATAACCTGACCTTCAGTGGCATTTCAGTGCTCGACCCTAAACTGTTCGCGGGTTGCAGCGCCGGTGCCTTCAAGCTGGCCCCGCTATTGCGCGAGGCCATGGCCAAAGGTTTGGTAACGGGGGAGCACATGGCAGGACGCTGGGTGGATGTGGGGACGCTGGAGCGCCTGGCGCAGGTCGAAACCTTGCTGACAGCGGGGCAGTAGGATGTTGTGGCCAGGGACGCTGATCGGCGCCGGGGCTGGCTTTGCCATTGCCAGTATTCCGGGGGCTCTGTTGGGGGCATTGCTGGGGCAGGCGCTGGATCGGCGCCTGCAATTGCACAGTTGGGCGCAGTTGCGTGAACGCCTGGGTGGGCGCCCGGCCTTGCGCAACGACGAACTGTTGTTTGTGCTGCTGGGGCGCCTGGCCAAGAGTAATGGCCGGGTGGTCGATGGGCATATCCAGCAAGCGCGCCAGGAAATGCGCGCACTGGACATGAGTGAGCCGGCCCAGCGCCGCGCGATCAGCGCCTTCAACCGTGGCAAGTCCGGCAGCGACCGGGTACGCAGTTACCTACGGGTGCTCAAGACGCAGCCCCATGCGGCGGAAGGCGTGCTGCGCGCCTGTTGGCGCATGGCGTGGGCGGACGGTCGGGCGGATGTTGCCGAGCGCGACCTGATCGACCAGTGGGGCAAGTGGTTGGGCTGGACGCCACAACAGTTGCAGGCATTGGCGACCGATTACGCGCCGGAGCGCAAGCCATTGGCCAATCGTGGCGGTGCCTATCAGGAGGCGTTGCGGATACTGGGCGTGACGGCCACCACTGAACCTTCGGTGATCAAGCGCGCCTACCGTCGACTGCTCAGCCGTCACCATCCGGACAAGATCGCCGGCACGGGGGCCAGCCCCGCGCAAGTGCGTGAGGCGACCGAGCGAACCCGAGAGTTGCATAACGCCTATGCCTTGATTCGTGAGCGGCGGGATTTTCGCTGAGACTATCGCCACTCAACTCCATGTGGGAGGGGCAAGCCCTAATACCCTGTAGGAGCGAGCTTGCTCGCGAAAAACTCACAGGCGCCGCGTTTATTCAGGAAACACCCATTATCGTTGACGTTTTTCGCGAGCGAGCTCGCTCCTACAGAAAGCGATGTGGCCCCCGATAGCTGAGTGTCAGTCAGCGCCGCCCTGCGGGCTCAACCACCCGCGCACCCTGCGGTACAACTGCTCTTGCTGCGCCGCGTTATTACCGGGCAACGCCGTGAGCGACACCTGCTTATAGCCGTCATTCTTCGAGCGCTTGGCCGTCTGAAGTCGTTCTTGAGCGTTTTTGCGATCCTGAGCGCCTTCTTGATAGAACACGTCCGCCGTGGGCACCTTCAAGGCCGGCGCCAGTTGTTGCAGGTCCGGTTGGCGAGCCGCAGGCGTCTTGCCGGCGACCATCACCAACCTCTGCACTTGAGAAGGTTGTTTCTCGCTCAGGTAGCGGGCCGCCCACCAGGCGCCGGTGCCATGGCCGAGCAATACCACGCTGCGGGCGCTTTGTGTCTGGGCAAAGGCGACGGCGGCGTCGATACGGTCGAAGATGCGCTTGGCGTCGGTCTTGTCCTGCTCATCCGCCCCCGGCACCACCGCCGGGTCAGTGCCTTCGGCCTCGGCGCTGGCGGCTTGTTCGACCGGCTTGGCTACGGTGCTGCCTTCCTTGCTGCTGGTATCGACCGCCGCTTTAGGCGGTTCGACGAGCCGTGGCGGCAGGGTGTCTACATTGACGTCAGGCAATGACAGGCTGAGGGTGCCCCAGGCGGCGTCCGGCAACTTGCGCCGCAGAGGCGCGATGGCCTGCGGCCAGTCCGCGTTCTCCCCAGCACCGGGTATGAGGATCACCACACCCTCGGCTTCGGCGCTGTTGGCAGGTTTCCACAGCGCCAGGAACGAATCGCTACCCGCTTGCAATTGCTGTTGCTCCTGCTGCGGCACCTGCCGTTCGAGCGCACTGGCTTCTTGCTGGCTACGCTCGGGCAAGGGCTGGCGTTCAGCCGGTTTTTCGACGGCAGGCGAGGGCGCTTCCTCGGCCTGGACAGGCAGTGCGCTGGTAAACAGAAGTGACAGGCACAATGCTGGCAGTGCCGAACGGTGAAGAAAAAGCATCGTTGATTCCCGGCCAGAAGTGATTCCAGCAGCCTAATAGGTTGGTCGGTATTTGTCAGGGGTATGAAGCGCGGTTCCCGCTACCAACAGGCTATCGGCGGTTTACACGCTGCCTTGATGGGCGCGGCGCGACCATTCAACCAATGAATGGCAGACAACACGCCAGGGGCAGCTATTCTTGTGCCAGCCCATCATTCATAAGAGGCCGCGCACATGAGTACTTCCTCATTCAAGATCGCCCACAAACTGCTGACCGGCGCAGGTGCCATCGAACAACTGGCTGCCGAGCTCACGCGCCTGGATGTGGATAACCCGCTGATCGTCACCGACGCCGCGCTGGTCCAGTCCGGCACCGTAGCGCTGGCCTTGGAGCATCTGGGTGATCGAGCCTACGAAATTTTCGACCGCGTGCTGCCCGACCCGGAAATTGCCATCGTCGAAGACTGCATGCGTGCGTACCGCGAAGGCGGGCATGATGGCCTGATTGGTGTGGGCGGCGGCAGTGCTATCGACATCGCCAAGAGCGTGGCGGCCTATGCCGGTTATCACGGCGCGCTGGCGGACCTGTTCGGCGTCGATCAGGTGCCGCGCAAAGGTCCGCCGTTGATCGCCATCCCCACCACGGCGGGTACCGGCTCGGAGGTGACCAATGTGGCGATACTGTCCGACAAGGCGGCACAGCTGAAAAAAGGCATCGTCAGCGATTACTTGCTGCCGGATGTCGCGCTGATCAGCCCGCAAATGACCTTGACCTGCCCACGCGGTGTCACGGCCGCCAGTGGTGTGGACGCCTTGGTGCACGCTATCGAATCCTACCTGTCGCTGAATGCTTCGCCGATTACCGACGCCCTGGCCATCGGTGCGATCAAATTGATTGCCAGCGCGTTGCCCAAGGCTTACGCCAACCCGGCGAACCTGCAGGCCCGTGACGACATGGCCACCGCCAGCCTGATGGCCGGCATGGCCTTTGGCAACGCGGGCGTCGGTGCCGTGCATGCGCTGGCGTACCCGTTGGGCGGGCGCTTCAATATTGCCCATGGTGTCAGTAATGCGCTGTTGCTGCCGTATGTCATGCATTGGAACAAATTGGCCTGCGTTGAGCGCATGCAGGACATTGCCCAGGCCATGGGCGTCAATATTGCCGGGTTAAGTGTGAATGACGCTGCCGATCAGGCGGTAGCGGCGATGACGCGACTGTGTGCGGCAGTGGAGATCCCGTCCGGCCTGCGCAGTTTCGGTGTGCCCGAGGACGCCATCCCGGCTATGGCCAGTGAAGCCGCAGGTATTGAGCGTTTGATGCGCAACAACCCGCGCAAGCTCAGCGCCGCCGATATCGAAAAAATCTACCGGGCAGCTTACTAACCGTTGAGATAGGTCACGGTGCGCGCAGCAAAGCATGAGGTATACAATGCGCGCCATCGTGATTTAGCTCAAAAAAGGTGCGTCATGCAGCCCTTCGTCATTGCTCCATCGATTCTCTCTGCCGACTTCGCCCGCCTGGGTGAGGAAGTGGACAAGGTGTTGGCCGCCGGTGCCGACTTCGTGCACTTCGATGTCATGGACAACCACTACGTACCCAACCTGACCATCGGCCCGATGGTGTGCGCCGCATTGCGCAAGTACGGCATCACCGCGCCGATTGATGCGCACCTGATGGTCAGCCCCGTGGACCGTATCGTCGGTGACTTCATCGAGGCGGGTGCGACCTACATCACCTTTCACCCGGAAGCCACGTTGCACGTTGACCGCACCTTGCAACTGATCCGCGAAGGCGGCTGCAAGGCAGGCCTGGTATTCAACCCGGCCACGCCGCTGAGCGTGCTTGAGTACGTAATGGACAAGGTCGACATGGTCTTGCTGATGAGCGTCAACCCAGGTTTCGGCGGGCAAAAGTTCATCCCTGGCACCTTGAACAAGCTGCGTGAGGCCCGTGCGCTGATCGATGCGTCGGGGCGTGACATCCGCCTGGAGATCGACGGCGGGGTCAACGTCAACAATATCCGTGAGATCGCCGCAGCGGGTGCCGATACCTTCGTGGCCGGCTCGGCGATCTTCAACGCCCCGGACTACCAGGCTGTCATCGACAAGATGCGTGCCGAACTGGCGCTGGCGCGTCCATGAGCGGTTTTGAGCAGTTGTTTCCCGGCAAATTGCCACGGCTGGTGATGTTCGATCTGGACGGTACCTTGATCGACTCGGTGCCTGACCTGGCGGCCGCGGTGGACCAGATGCTGCTCAAGCTGGGGCGCAAGCCGGCAGGGATTGATTCAGTGCGCGAATGGGTCGGCAATGGCGCGCCGATGTTGGTGCGCCGGGCCCTGGCCAACAACATCGATGCCACGGGTGTGGATGAGGTCGAGGCGGAACATGCTTTGGAACTGTTCAATGCCGCTTATGAAAGCAGCCACGAACTGACCGTGGTTTACCCCGGCGTGCGCGACACCCTCAAGTGGTTGAGCAAGCAGGGCGTGGAAATGGCCCTGATCACCAACAAGCCGGAGCGCTTCGTTGCGCCGTTGTTGGACCAGATGAAAATCGGTCGCTACTTCCGCTGGATCATCGGCGGCGATACCTTGCCGCAGAAAAAACCCGACCCGGCGGCGCTTTTTTTCGTGATGAAAATGGCCAATATCCCGGCGTCGCAATCACTGTTTGTCGGCGATTCGCGCAGTGATGTGCTGGCGGCGAAAGCGGCGGGTGTGCAGTGCGTGGCCTTGAGTTATGGTTACAACCATGGCCGGCCGATTGCGGAAGAGTCCCCAGCGCTGGTGATTGATGACCTGCGACTGTTAATCCCCGGTTGCTTGGGCGCTGGCGCTGAGATAACGTTGCCCGACATTGATTCGTCCCCTTCTGGAAATTCCATCGTGGTGGTCACTCGCAAACTCTGGATGAAAGTCATCAAGGCCCTGGCCCGCTGGCGTTGGCGCGCCTGACTGATCCTGGCCGCGTTTGCGGCACGTTTGCCTACCTGACTGTTTGACCCTCACACCACGAGGCACTTCATGACCCGCGAAGAATTCCTGCGTTTGGCCGCTGCCGGCTATAACCGTATCCCCATGGCTTGCGAAACCCTGGCCGACTTCGATACGCCGCTGTCGATCTACCTGAAGCTGGCCGACGAGCCCAACTCTTACCTGCTCGAGTCGGTACAGGGCGGTGAGAAGTGGGGCCGTTACTCGATCATTGGCCTGCCATGCCGCACGGTGCTGCGGGTACACGACCATCATGTGAGCATCACCCATGACGGCGTGGAGATCGAAAGCCATGACGTAGAAGACCCGCTGGCGTTTGTCGAAGCTTTCAAGGCGCGCTACAACGTGCCGACCATTGCTGGCCTGCCGCGTTTCAATGGCGGGCTGGTGGGCTACTTCGGCTACGACTGCGTGCGCTATGTGGAGAAGCGCCTGGGCAAATGCCCGAACCCGGACCCGCTGGGCGTGCCGGATATTTTGCTGATGGTGTCCGACGCGGTGGTGGTGTTCGACAACCTCGCCGGTAAGATGCATGCGATTGTCCTCGCCGACCCTGCCCAGGCTGATGCCTTCGAACAAGGCCAGGCCAACCTGGAAGCGCTGCTGAAAAAACTCCGCCAGCCGATCACCCCGCGGCGCGGCCTGGACCTCAGCCGCCCCCCCGCGGCCGACCCGGTGTTCCGCTCAAGCTTTACCCAGGATGACTACGAGCGCGCCGTCGATACCATCAAGGAATACATCCTTGCCGGTGATTGCATGCAAGTGGTGCCGTCGCAACGCATGTCCATCGACTTCAAGGCGGCGCCGATTGATCTGTACCGCGCACTGCGTTGCTTCAACCCGACGCCGTATATGTACTTCTTCAACTTCGGTGACTTCCACGTCGTGGGCAGTTCGCCGGAAGTGCTGGTGCGGGTTGAAGACAACCTGATCACCGTGCGCCCGATTGCCGGCACGCGCCCCCGTGGTGCGACCGAAGAAGCCGACGTGGCGCTGGAAGAAGACCTGCTCAGCGACGACAAGGAAATCGCCGAACACTTGATGCTGATCGACCTGGGGCGCAACGACACCGGGCGTGTCTCGGAAATCGGCTCGGTGAAACTGACTGAGAAGATGGTCATCGAGCGGTATTCCAATGTGATGCATATCGTGTCCAACGTCACCGGCGAACTGAAGGCCGGGCTGACGGCAATGGACGCACTGCGGGCGATTTTGCCGGCGGGCACCTTGTCGGGGGCGCCGAAGATCCGTGCGATGGAAATCATCGACGAACTGGAGCCGGTCAAGCGCGGTGTCTATGGCGGTGCCGTCGGGTACTTTGCCTGGAACGGCAATATGGACACCGCCATTGCGATCCGCACGGCGGTGATCAAGGATGGCGAACTGCATGTGCAGGCCGGTGGCGGGATTGTGGCGGACTCGGTGCCGGCCCTTGAATGGGAAGAAACCCTGAACAAGCGCCGGGCGATGTTCCGTGCGGTGGCATTGGCAGAGCAAACCCCACAAGACTAAAACTGGAATAAAAAATGTGGGAGCGGGCTTGCCCGCGATGGCGGTGTGTCACTTGAGATATTCAGTGACTGATCCACCGCCATCGCAGGCATGCCAGCTCCCACATTTGTTTTGCGCAGTATTTAGAAATCCAGACTGACCCCGACATTGACCCCTTGCTGGGTCAAATTGTCATCCTTCCTCAGGTTATACGCCGCCCGCAACGCCAGGTCTTGAGTCAGCTTGTGGCTGACACCCAGGCTCAAGCGGTCAGAGTTGCTGCGAGGCGTGTACCCGTCCAGCTTGAAGTCGATCCCCTGCACGCTGTTGAGCGAAATGTTCACCTTCTGGGTGTCATTTTCAAACTCATGCTCGTGGGCCACTTCCCCAAAAACTTGAGTTTGCGGCGTGACACGGTAACTGCCCTGCAAGCCGACGCCCAGGCGCTTGGAGTCGCGTTGTTGATCATCAAAGGTCAGGGCGGTGGAACGGCTGCTTTTCTCCGAGTAGCCATTGACTTCAACCCGCGCGTAATCGGCGCTGACGAACGGCGACAGGTGCCAGTCGCTGCCCGGTGCGGCGATGTCATACCCCACGCGGCCGCTCAGGGCCCAGAGCCAGCCATCGGTATCACCTTTCTCGGAGCCTTCGCTGACACCCAGGGCGAACTTGCGCTTGAGGCTGTCGAAGTCCAGCTTGCCGCCGGTCAGTGCGGCATCGGCCCACCAGTGATTTTGCTGGTACTGAGCGAATGCCGTACCCATATAACTGTTGAGCTTGTAGTCCGAATCATTGGCACCGGCTTCGAGTGTCTGCCGATACAGGCCGGCGGCAACGCCCACGCGCCAGTTTTCATCGAGCCGGTAGCTGCCACCGATATTCAGGTTATAGCCGCTGCCGTCGCCACTGGCCGAGCTGCTTTGATCATCGAAATCCAGGCGTTGGCCGCCACCGGCCACTATGGCGCGCCATTGGCCGACGGCTTGCCAGCTGCCGTTGTCTGCTTGCCATTGGTTGCGCAGCTCGTCCTGGTGGGCGCGCAAGGTGCCTTGGGCCATTTCCGGCAACAAGGTCAGTTCCCACGGCGCGGCGAGTAACGAGTAGGCGTAGTCGGCAATCAAGCGTTGCCCGGCCACGGTAGGGTGGACCGAGTCGTTGTAGATCAGCTTGGTTGGGTCCGGGTTGGTACCGCCGATGCCATAGGTTGGGTTGGCGGTGCAACTGTTACCGCTGAAGCAGGTGCCCGTCAGGTTCTGCCCGCTGGCGAGGCCGAAACGGGCTGGATCGGCGAAAGCCTCGTTCAACAACAGCGGGATGTTCAGCGGGATAACCTGCGCATCGACTTGCGACAGACGCTGTACCAGGGACTGGTTGAAAATAGTGCTCAGGGCCGAGGTCGCTGCTTGCTGTGGGGTGCCGTTGATGGCCGGCGTCAGGCCCAGGTCGGGCAGCATCCATACCATGATGTAGCGTGCGCCGGCTTGTTGCAGGGCCTGGGCGCTATCCGCCAGTCGCCCACCTGCGGCGACTGCTTGAGCGGGGCTGAGTACCCGGCCTTGCAGGAAGTCATTGCCACCACCGGAAAGGAAGTAGAGCGCGTTCGGGTCGGCTCTCCCACCATTAGCCGGCAGATAGCCCTGCCGGCTGCGCAACACAGTGCCGCCCCCGGGGTTGCCTGGGGGAATCGCAGCACTGGAGACTGAGGTAATAGAGTCGAGGATATTGTCGGTGCGGTAGCCGCCCACTGCCCAGTTGTTCCCGTCTGGCAAACCCTGGGCTGCGCGAACCGGTGAGGTGGAGGCATTCAGGTCGTTGGGGGCTACCCCAAGTTTTGCACCCAGCAGGGTCGATGAGACCAGGCCGTATTCACCCTGGAAGTTCGCCCCGGTTCGGTTGGTAAAGCGCAACGTGGCGCCGGCCGAACCGTCGGGAAACTGGCCTGCATCCGCCAGGCTGTCGCCGAAAACCACCATGGTTGAATAAGGTGACGGGGCTGCGAACGCCTGGGCGCAGGCCAATGACAGGAGGCAGCCGGCAAGGGGCGCGTAAAACGCTGGTCTGAGCATGCAAGATTCCATTCGGTTGTTTTTATGTTGGAAGTGAAACACTAGCAAAGTATTTGGCATTTTCTGTAGGGGAATCCGGAATCCGCCTACGTTGCGCCCCCGTATTTGCGGCTCCATATTGCACCGCTGGCGAGCCTACGTTACTGTGCCTGAACGTATGAATGAGACCCTCCCCGTGTTGATCATCAGCAAACTCTTGATGCGAGTAGTCAAGGCACACGCCCGTTGGCGTTGGCGCGCCTGACATTTTTCTCTGCCGGCCTGGCCGGACCTGTACCGATTTGCCTTCTTCACCCGTTGTCTGACGCCCCTTGCCAACTCACCCTGGCAACCGGAACGTGCGTCTGGCAGCGGGTCACACTCTTGGAAGGCGGTCATTTGAAATCAGTGAATTCAAGAGGTTTGAACCCACCATGTTGCTGATGATTGATAACTACGACTCCTTTACCTACAACGTTGTGCAGTACCTGGGCGAACTGGGTGCCGAGGTCAAGGTGGTGCGCAACGATGAACTTACTGTTGCCGAAATCGCCGCGTTGAACCCCGAGCGCATCGTGGTTTCACCTGGCCCGTGCACGCCGACCGAGGCGGGCATCTCTCTGGAAGCTATCCAATTTTTCGCCGGCAAGCTGCCGATCCTGGGCGTCTGCCTGGGCCACCAGTCGATCGGCCAGGCGTTTGGCGGTGATGTGGTGCGCGCCCGCGAGGTCATGCACGGCAAGACCAGCCCGGTGTTCCATCGTGACCTGGGTGTGTTCCACGGCCTGAACCTGCCGGTGACCGTGACCCGTTACCACTCACTGGTGGTCAAGCGTGAAACCTTGCCCGAATGCCTGGAGCTGACCGCCTGGACCCAACTGGAAGACGGCTCGGTCGACGAGATCATGGGCTTGCGTCACAAGACGCTGAACATCGAAGGGGTGCAATTTCACCCTGAATCAATCCTGACCGAGCAGGGCTACGAGCTGTTCGCCAACTTTCTCAAGCAGAGCGGCGGCACGCGCTAAGGACTTTTCATGGATATCAAGACTGCCCTGAGCCGTATCGTCGGCCATCTGGACCTGAGCACCGCGGAAATGAGCGATGTGATGCGCGAGATCATGACCGGTCAATGCACCGATGCTCAGATCGGCGCTTTTATGATGGCGATGCGCATGAAGAGCGAAAGCATCGACGAAATCGTCGGTGCGGTGTCGGTGATGCGTGAGCTGGCGGACAAGGTCGAACTCAAGACCCTCGACGGCGTCGTCGATGTGGTGGGCACCGGCGGTGACGGTGCGAATATTTTCAATGTGTCGACCGCCTCATCCTTTGTGGTGGCCGCCGCTGGTTGCACCGTCGCCAAGCACGGTAACCGTGCAGTGTCCGGCAAGAGCGGCAGTGCCGACTTGCTGGAAGCGGCCGGTATTTACCTGAACCTCACGCCGGTGCAAGTCGCGCGCTGCATTGACAGCGTTGGCATTGGCTTCATGTTTGCCCAGTCCCATCACGGCGCGATGAAGCACGCTGCCGGCCCGCGCAAGGACCTTGGCCTGCGTACCCTGTTCAACATGCTCGGCCCGCTTACGAATCCGGCCGGTGTAAAGCACCAAGTGGTGGGTGTGTTCAGCCAGGCGCTGTGCCGGCCGTTGGCCGAAGTCTTGCAGCGCTTGGGCAGCAAACATGTGCTGGTGGTGCATTCCAAGGACGGCCTCGACGAATTCAGCCTGGCGGCGCCGACCTTTGTGGCGGAGCTCAAGAACGACGAGGTCACCGAATATTGGGTCGAGCCCGAAGACCTGGGTATGAAAAGCCAGAGCCTGCACGGCCTGGCGGTCGAAAGCCCGGCGGCTTCGCTGGAGCTGATTCGTGACGCCTTGGGGCGTCGCAAGACCGAAAACGGTCAGAAAGCTGCGGAAATGATTGTGCTCAACGCTGGCGCAGCCCTTTACGCCGCCGACCATGCCTATAGTCTCAAGGAGGGTGTTGCCTTGGCCCACGATGCTCTGCACACCGGCCTGGCTCGCGAGAAGCTCGAAGAGCTGGGAGCATTCACCGCCGTATTCAAGATGGAGAATGAAGGATGAGTGTGCCAACCGTTCTGGAAAAGATCCTGGCCCGCAAGGCTGAAGAAGTGGCCGAGCGCCGTACCCGTGTGAGCCTGGCCGAGTTGGAAGCGCAGGCGAAAAGCGCCGATGCGCCACGCGGCTTTGCCAATGCCTTGGTCGCTCAGGCCAAGCTCAAGCAGCCGGCCGTGATCGCCGAGGTCAAAAAGGCCTCGCCGAGCAAAGGGGTGATTCGCGAACACTTTGTACCTGCTGAAATCGCCGCCAGTTACGAGAAGGGTGGGGCGACCTGCCTGTCTGTGCTGACCGATATCGACTACTTCCAGGGTTCCGACCTGTTCCTGCAACAGGCTCGCGCCGCGTGCAAGTTGCCGGTGATCCGCAAGGATTTCATGATCGACCCGTACCAAATCGTCGAAGCCCGTGCCTTGGGTGCCGACTGCGTGTTGCTGATTGTCTCCGCGTTGGATGACGTGAAGATGGCCGAGCTGGCGGCCGTGGCCAAAAGCGTCGGCCTGGATGTGTTGGTTGAAGTGCACGACGGCGACGAGCTGGAGCGCGCGTTGAAGACCCTCGATACTCCGCTGGTGGGCGTCAACAACCGTAACCTGCATACCTTCGACGTCAGCCTGGAAACTACCCTCGACCTGCTGCCGCGTATCCCTCGCGATCGTCTGGTGATTACCGAGAGTGGCATCGTCAACCGCGCCGATGTGGAACTGATGGAAATCAATGGCGTGTACTCGTTCCTGGTGGGCGAGACGTTTATGCGCGCCGAGAACCCAGGGGCGGAATTGCAACGTTTGTTCTTCCCGGAGCGCGGTACGACGATCAGCGGTTCGACATTGGATTGATGTGTAGCACGCTCGAAACTGTGGGAGCTGGCTTGCCTGCGATAGCGGCGGGTCAGCCAACCGCTGTGTAGCTGATACATCGCTATCGCAGGCAAGCCAGCTCCCACATTGGTTTTGTGGTTATTCAGGTAGGTAGGTGTTCGATGCTCCAGCCCGTGATCATGACTGTCGAAGCAGGCCTTGCCGCCGAGCAAGACCTATTGGCAGCCGTTTGCGCGGGGGAGCAAGAGTTCGGATTGCTGTTCTGGCAGCCCAGTGACCAAGCGCTGGTGATGCCGCGCCGTTTGAGCCGGCTGCCGGCATTCGAGACGGCGAGCCAGATCTCGGCCGATGCGGGTTGGCCGGTGTTGCTGCGTGAAACCGGCGGTGAGCCGGTGCCGCAGTCCGGCGCCACAGTCAATATTGCCCTGGTCTATGCCCCACCACGCAGTGAAGGCGACCAGGGGCGCATCGAAACCGGCTATCAGCGCTTGTGCCAACCGATCTGTGATCTGTTGATCGAGTTGGGCGGCGATGCGTCCGTCGGCGAAATTGACGGTGCTTTTTGCGACGGTCGTTACAACGTCAACCTTAATGGCCGCAAAATGGTGGGCACTGCCCAGCGATGGCGACAAAGCGGTGGCCGCCCGGTCGGGTTGGTGCATGGCGCAATGTTGCTGGAGAATGATCGTGAGCAATTGATCGCGGCGGTCAACCGCTTCAATCAAGCCTGCGGCCTGGAGCAGCGAGTTCGCGCCGACAGCCATATCGCACTGCACGAAGCGTTTCCCGCACCGGATGCGCTCAGTCGGCTCGACACGTTGTACCGTCAGATGCTGGCTGGCTTCCTGCCGGTTTAGCGGGTACCGAACACCACCATCGTTTTGCCTTTGACGTGCACCAGGTTGCGTTCTTCCAAGTCCTTGAGCACGCGGCCAACCATTTCCCGTGAACACCCGACAATTCGTCCGATCTCCTGGCGCGTGACTTTGATCTGCATGCCGTCGGGATGGGTCATGGCATCGGGTTGCTTGCATAGCTCCAGCAGGCAGCGAGCGACGCGACCGGTGACATCGAAGAACGCCAGGTCGCCGACCTTGCGCGTTGTGTCGCGCAAGCGCTGGGCAATCTGACCGCTCAGGGCGTACAAAATATCCGGATCATGCTGGGCCAACTCGCGAAATTTCGCATAGCTGATCTCAGCCACTTCGCACTCAACTTTGGCCCGTACCCAAGCGCTGCGCTCCTGCTCTTTGCCTGCTTGTTCAAACAGGCCCAGCTCCCCGAAGAAATCCCCGGTGTTGAGGTAGGCAATGATCATCTCACGGCCATCTTCATCCTCGATCAGGATGGTGACCGAGCCCTTGATAATGAAGAACAGGGTTTCTGAACGCTCGCCGGCGCAGATGATGTTGTGCTTGGCCGGATGACGCCGGCGCTGGCAATGCAACAGCAGCTTGTCGAGGTTCTTGATCTTGGGTGTGGGAGTAAGAGCAACCATGGTTGTATCCCGAAAAGACTGCGCGGTGTAGTTGGCGTTGTTTTTATCCAGCGGCATCTCATTGATAGACGCTGTACAAGTCATGGCAATGCGCCATTCATTTGGCGCCAGCTTACCAGACACCTTCTGTCGCGATTAGCCAATTTACCGGGCAAACGCTGTCATTTATCGAATTTATGCAGGGCGCTGCTGTTTCAAAGCCCTGTGCTAAGCTGGCGACCCTTTTTTAGCAGTGGAGTCTGGGCGATGAAGGCACGCATCCAATGGGCGGGCGAAGCCATGTTCCTCGGTGAGTCGGGCAGCGGCCACGTGGTGGTCATGGACGGTCCGCCGGAAGCCGGCGGGCGTAACCTGGGTGTACGCCCGATGGAAATGTTGCTGCTGGGTGTGGGCGGTTGCAGCAATTTCGATGTGGTCAGCATCTTGAAGAAGTCGCGCCAGGCCGTGGAAAGCTGCGAAGCCTTCCTGGAAGCCGAACGCGCCACTGAAGACCCGAAGGTTTTTACCAAGATCCATATGCATTTCGTGGTCAAGGGGCGGGCGCTGAAAGAAGCCCAGGTCAAGCGTGCCATCGAGCTGTCGGCCGAGAAGTACTGCTCAGCATCGATCATGCTGGGGGCGGCGGGCGTGGCCATTACCCATGACTACGAAATCATCGAGTTGGGTTGATTGCAGCAGGCAAAAGAAAGGGCGCTTCGGGCGCCCTTTTTTTCGGTTCAGATTCGATAGGTGCTTTTGGTCATGACCTTGGCCAACAGGCTCATGCCGAACCGTACCGGGGCTGGAAAGCGGAAGCCGCCCGCGTCCAGCGCGCTTTCTGCATGGTGTTCTTCATCGATGCGCATCTGCTCAAGAATGGCCCGGGACTTCTCGTCTTCGGCCGGCAGTTGCTCCAGGTGTTCATCCAGGTGCTTGCACACCTGATGTTCTGTCGCGGCCACAAACCCCAGGCTGACTTTATCGCTGATCAGCCCGGCAGCCGCGCCGATACCAAACGACAAGCCATAAAACAGTGGGTTGAGCACGCTGGGATGGCTGCCCAACTGGCGGATGCGTTGTTCGCACCAGGCCAGATGGTCGATCTCTTCCTCGGCCGCATGCTCCATCGCCGTGCGTACCTGCGGCAACTTGGCGGTCAGTGCCTGGCCCTGATACAACGCCTGCGCACAGACTTCACCGGTATGGTTGATGCGCATCAGGCCGGCGACGTGACGGGTGTCGGTCTCGCTTAGCTGTACATCTGGCTGCACGATGGCGGGCGATGGACGGTAGGGCTGGCCGCTGAACGGCAGCAGGGTGCGCATGGCCATGTCGGCTTGCAGCAACAGACGGTCAATCGGCGAGTAGTGACGTTGGGTAGTCATGCTGACCTCCGGGAAGAATCTCGGCGGCCAGTTTACCGCAAGAGAGCGTCCAGCGTTTGTGCTGAGTCAATTTGCCCTTGTGCACTCAGCCCGGTGGCCAGTTCATCTGGCGCTGACCGAGCACGTGCATATGGATGTGGTAAACGGTTTGCCCGCCGTCTTCATTGCAATTCATCACCACGCGAAAGCCTTTTTCGCAGCCTTGTTCCACGGCCAGGCGTTGGGCAGTGAACAGGATATGGCCGGCCAGCGCCTTATCGTCCTCGGTCAGGTCATTGAGGGTACGAATGGGCTTTTTCGGGATAACCAGAAAGTGCACCGGCGCCTGTGGGGCGATATCGTGAAAAGCCAGGACCTGGTCATCTTCATAGATGATCTTCGCCGGTATTTCTCTGTTGATGATCTTGGTGAACAGAGTATCCACAGCTGTATCTCCATTGTGAAAGTGAGGTGAGTGTACGCAGGGCATCAGCGTGGGCAATAGGCCTTGTTGATGGCGCCGGCAATTTTGCGGGTCAGCCAGCGCGGGCTCAGGCGTGGGCTGAACGTCAGCCAACGGTTACGGCGCCCGGGAATGATGATGGCTTTGTTTTTTTTCAGCGCACGCACGGTGTAGAGCGCGACTTCTTCCGGGCTCATCAGTTGCTGGCTGCGGTCGAGCTTCACCGTATCCATCTGCGCGGTGCCGAAGAATGCGGTGCGCGTAGGGCCGGGGCAGAGCACTGAAACCTTGATGCCGCAGGTCTTCAATTCTTCGCGCAGCCCTTCGGAGAAGTGCAATACGTAGGCTTTGCTGGCGTAGTAGCTGCTCATCCACGGCCCAGGCTGGAAGGCGGCGACCGAGGCTACATTGAGGATTTGCCCGCCGCCATGCAGGGCCATGGCATTGCCGAGTGCATGACACATACGGGTCAAGGCCAGGATGTTGACTTCGATGAGGTCCTGCTCGGTCATCCAGTCCTGGGCCAGGAACGGCCCGCTGGTGCCGATGCCGGCGCAGTTGACCAGCAGGTCGATCTGCCGCTCACCCTCTTCGAGTTCCAGCAAAAAGCCGGACAAACGCAGCGGCTCGCCCAAGTCACAGGCGCGAAACAGCACCTCGACACCGAAGCGTTGGGTCAATTCCAATGCAATGCTTTCCAACTGATCACGCTGGCGGGCCACCAGAATCAAGCTGCGGCCGCGCCGTGCCAAGGCTTCGGCCAATGCCAGGCCGATGCCGCTGGAGGCGCCGGTGATCAGAGCGTAACGGGTCATGCCTTTCTCCATCGCAACGCCGCCGGCCCATGACAGTGCGTCACAGGCGGCGGGCGTTTCTTCACTGTTCTGGAGAGTCTACAGGTTCGGCTGCATCGTCAGCACTTTGCGCTGCGGCTTCATCAACGATAACGCTTTGATCGGCGTCTGCATCGGAGGTGATGGAGCTGCTTTCGTAGCTGCTGTCCATGTTGGCTTCAAGCTGGTCCAGGTAGCCGTTCATGCCCAGGGTAACAACGATGATGAGCATCAAAGGAATGAACGCCAGCCACAGCGAGGCCAGGATTTTCACCGCAGTGGAGTTGCGTGGTGGTGGCGCGCCGTACTGGTTGGCGCCCGTATTGCCTGGCAATACCAGCAACAACAGTGGGAATACGCTGTTTACCAGCGGAACCAGGTTGAGCAGGTACAGCCAGCCAGACCAGCCCAGGTCATGCAGGCGCTGCACGCCGATTTGCACGCTCACCACTACCAGTGCCACAAACAGCGCGAAGCCCAGCAGCGAGCCAATAATGATGGCGATGGTTGGCGAGGCTGTCGCCACCGCGAAGCCCACCGTACTGATGATGCCCGCTGCTACCAGCATCGCGACGGTCAGTGCCAGCGTCCAGGCCAGGTAGCGCAGGCGCCCGATGCGCCCGTGAATGGTGAATACCTTTAGGGTGGCGAACTCCGGCAGGTCGTCGCCAACGGCGGCGCGTGGCGGTGCATAAGGTGACGCAGCGGCGCGGTCAGGGGTTGACGAGTTCGTCTCGTGGGTTTCTGCCAGGCTGAATGCCACGGCTTGTTCCTCTTCGATGCGTGCGTCCACCCCGGCATTGTGCAGTGCCGTGAGGTAGGTTTCAGCGTCGGAGCGCGACAGGTCGCGCTTGAGTGCGACCGGGCGGCCGGTAAAAAGCTTTTCGATCGCCTCGACATCGCTTTTGAATAACTCGGCGAGGTTCAGCTTGGCGGTGGTGCTTTCGACACCTGGGCGCAAGGCTCCGTCAAACACAATCTTGAAACGGCTGTCGCTCATGCGGGCATCCTTGTCACTTAATCAGGGGGAGTGTGCAGGCCCGTCCAATTGGCAGGCCCGGCAGTGGGTCAGCGTGGCCAGCGCAGTTGCGCGGCATGCTCGCGTGCTTTGCGGTATTCGGCATCCAGGCGCGCTATGAGCTCATCCACACTGGGCACATCATTGATCTCACCGACGCCTTGGCCGGCAGACCACACAGTTTTCCACGCTTTGGCCTCATCGCTCAATGGCTTGAGCTTGGAACCGAAATTGACTTCACCCTTGCCTTGAAGCGCGGCAAGGTCAAAACCGGCATTTTCCAGGCTCTGGCGCATGAAGCTTGCAGGTACGCCGGAGACTGCAGGAGTGTGCACGATGTCGGCAGCGCGCGATGTGAGCAGCATCTCTTTATACGCATCCGGTGCCTGGCTTTCGGTGGTGCCGATAAAGCGCGTGCCGAAATAAGCGAGGTCTGCCCCCAGCACTTGGGCGGCGAGGATTTCATGCCCATGGTTAAGGCAGCCCGCCAGCAGCAGGGTTTTGTCGAAGAACTGGCGAATTTCGGCAATCAGTGAAAAAGGGCTCCAGGTGCCAGCGTGGCCACCTGCGCCAGCGGCTACGGCAATCAGGCCATCGACACCCGCTTCAGCGGCCTTCTCGGCATGGCGTCGGGTAGTGACGTCATGAAATACCAGGCCGCCGTAGCTCTGAACCGCGTCTACCAATTCCTTTACCGCACCGAGGCTGGTGATGACGATGGGCACCTTGTGTTCGACGCAGATCGCCAGGTCGGCCTCCAGCCGCGGGTTGCTGTTGTGCACGATCAGGTTCACGGCATAGGGCGCAGGGTTGTCCAGCTGCGCCAAGCCCGCTTCGATTTCTTCCAACCAGGCCTTGAATCCACTGCTTTCGCGTTGGTTGAGCGCCGGGAAACTACCAACTACCCCGTTGCGACAGCAGGCCAGGACCAGTTGTGGATTGGAGATCAGAAACATCGGCGCGGCCACCACGGGCAGGCGCAGACGTTGTTCCAGCAGAGCGGGCAGCGACATTGGAGGTTCCCCGAGTAATTGACGTTAGAACGGTTTGACCACGACCAAAATTACGATAGCCAGCAATATCAGAACCGGGACTTCATTGAACCAGCGATAAAAGACATGGCTGCGGGTGTTTTCGCCACGGGCGAAGCGCTTTACCTGTGCGCCGCACATGTGATGGTAGCCAATCAGCAGGACGACCAGGGTCAGCTTGGCGTGGATCCAGGCGCCCGACTGGAAAATGCCGGGGTTGAGGGCCAGCATCCAGATGCCGAAGACCAGTGTGGCAACCATCGCCGGGCCCATGATGCCCCGGTACAACTTGCGCTCCATGATGCTGAAGCGTTCCTTGCTGACGGTGTCTTCGCTTTGGGCGTGGTAGACGAACAGGCGCGGCAGGTAGAACAGCCCGGCAAACCAGCAAACGATGCTGACGATGTGGAAGGCTTTGACCCATAGATAGAGCATTTTAGTTATTCCCAGGTTCACGGTAGCGAAGATAGTAGTGGCTCATGCGCCCGTACGTCACGTTGACGGTTGTCGCAGGACGATACGGCCCCTATTATCGACGGCTTTCCAGTGGGTTCGTTGAGGGCAGGTTTATGGTCAAGGTCGGTATCGTCGGCGGCACGGGTTACACCGGTGTCGAATTGCTGCGTCTGTTGGCTCAGCATCCGCAAGCTGAGGTGGTGGTTATCACTTCCCGATCCGAAGCCGGGCTGGCCGTGGCCGATATGTACCCGAACCTGCGAGGCCACTATGACGGCCTGGCGTTCAGTGTGCCGGACACCAAGACCCTGGGTGCCTGCGACGTGGTGTTCTTCGCCACGCCTCACGGTGTAGCCCATGCGTTGGCCGGTGAGCTGTTGGCGGCGGGTACCAAGGTTATCGACTTGTCGGCAGACTTCCGCCTGCAAGACGCCGATGAGTGGGCCAAGTGGTACGGCCAGCCCCATGGTGCGCCACAGCTGTTGGAAGAGGCAGTCTATGGCCTGCCGGAAGTCAATCGCGAGCAGATCAAGCAAGCACGCCTGATTGCGGTGCCGGGTTGCTATCCAACAGCCACGCAATTGGGCTTCCTGCCATTGCTGGAAGCTGGCTTGGCGGATGCGTCGCGCCTGATCGCCGACTGCAAGTCGGGCGTCAGTGGTGCGGGCCGTGGTGCGGCGGTCGGTTCTCTGTACTCCGAAACGTCGGAAAGCATGAAAGCCTATGCGGTAAAAGGTCATCGTCACTTGCCGGAAATCCGCCAGGGCCTGCGCCGCGCTGCCGGCCAGGAGGTGGGGCTGACCTTCGTGCCGCACCTGACGCCGATGATCCGCGGGATTCACTCCACGCTGTATGCGACTGTCACTGATCGCTCGGTAGACCTGCAGGCGCTGTTTGAAAAACGTTATGCCAATGAGCCGTTCGTCGATGTGATGCCAGCCGGCAGCCATCCGGAAACGCGCAGCGTGCGTGGCGCCAACGTGTGCCGTATTGCGGTGCATCGTCCGCAGGATGGCGACCTGGTGGTGGTGTTGTCGGTGATCGACAACCTGGTCAAGGGCGCGTCGGGCCAGGCGGTGCAGAACATGAACATCCTGTTCGGCCTGGACGAGAAGTTGGGCCTGTCCCACGCGGGCATGCTGCCTTAACGCGGGCTTACCGTTGCGCAAAAGGCCCGTTGATCGGGCCTTTTGCATTTTTAATGGTCGCTGGGCAGATTGATATACCGTAACAATAGTTGACCGCTTTTCTAGGAGAAGCGGATAATACCCGTCATTACGCATATGGCGGCGCTACGCCGGGAGATTATCAGCATGAGCGTTGAGTCCTTCACCCCCACGGCTTTGCAATTCACCCACGGTGCTGCGCACAAGGTGAAGAGCCTGGTCGATGAAGAGGGTAATGATCGCTTGAAGCTGCGCGTATTCGTTACGGGCGGCGGTTGTTCAGGGTTTCAGTACGGTTTTACCTTCGATGAAGATGTGGCCGATGACGACACTATCGTTGAGCGCGAGGGTGTGAGCCTGGTCGTGGATCCGATGAGCTTCCAGTACCTGGCAGGTGCCGAGGTGGATTATCAGGAAGGTCTGGAAGGCTCGCGTTTCGTGATCAAGAACCCTAATGCCACCACGACGTGTGGTTGCGGGTCTTCGTTCTCGATCTGACCGGTAGCAGATACAAAAACGCCGCTTGGCTTTACGGGCCAAGCGGCGTTTTGCTGTCTGGGATTCAGGCGGGGTAGATCGCGCCAAGCACTCGAAGCCCGCGAGCGCCAGTGACGCTGGGGCGATTGGCGGCGATTCCCTCAAGGCAGCAATGGGCCAGCCAGGCGAAGGCCATTGCCTCTACCCAGTCCGGGTCTACGCCGTAGGCCGCTGTAGTGCTGACATGGGTGGAAGGCAGTAGCGCGGTCAGCCGGCTCATCAGGGTCGCGTTATGGGCGCCGCCGCCACAGATCAGCAAGGTTGTTGTGTCAGTTTGGGCGCTCTGCAGGGACTCGACGATGGTCAGGGCCGTCAGCTCCAGCAGGGTGGCCTGTACGTCTTGAGGTTCAAAGGCGGGCAGGCGGCCAAGGTGCTGCTGCAGCCAGGCCAGGTTGAACACCTCTCGGCCCGTGCTTTTCGGGCCTTTGGTCAAGAAAAAAGGATCGCTGAGCAACGTGGTGAGCAACTGGGGCTGTACCTTTCCGCTGGCCGCCCATTGCCCGTCCCGATCGAAGTGTTCGCCGCGCTGCAGATGAATCCAGGCATCGAGCAGCGCGTTCCCTGGGCCGCAGTCGAAACCGGCGACAGGCTTGCCCGTCTCGATCAGGCTGAGGTTGCTGAACCCGCCGATATTCAATACCGCGCGATTGCCTGTCTGCTCGCCGAACAAGGCTTCATGAAAGGCCGGAACCAAAGGAGCGCCTTGGCCGCCAGCGGCGACATCGCGGCTGCGGAAATCGCTGACGACGGTGATGCCTGTGAGTTCGGTGAGTAGGGCAGGGTTGCCGACTTGAACAGTAAAGCCTCGGGCGGGTTCATGGCGAATCGTCTGGCCATGGCTACCAATCGCCCGAATGTCCTGAGGCTTGAGGTTCTTTTGATCCAGCAAGGCGTGGATGCCTTGTGCAGCAAGCGTTACCCACTGCTGCTGGGCGATTGCCGAGCGAGCGATTTCATCCGGGCCACTGGCGCATAGGCTCAGCAGTTCCGCGCGCAAGGCTTCAGGCATCGGGATGTAGCGGGTGGCGATCAGATTAATCGCCGCGCCTTGTTCGATAAGGGCGATATCCAGGCCGTCGAGGCTGGTCCCGGACATCACGCCGATATAGAGCGGCATACCTTAACGCTTCGCCGAAGCCAGCAAGGTGGAGCGCTCTTGATCCATCCGTGCCATCAGCGGCTGGCTCTGTTGCATGAAGCGCGCGCGTTCGGCCTTGGCAATCGGGTCAGCCATCGGCAGCTTCTGGCCCAATGGGTCGACGTGTACGCCGTTGACCTGGAACTCGTAGTGCAAGTGCGGGCCGGTGGAGAGGCCGGTAGTGCCGATGTAGCCGATCACTTGGCCCTGTTTCACGTTGCCGCCTGTCTTCACGCCCTTGGCGAACCCTTGCATGTGGCCGTACAGCGTGCGGTAAGTGTTGCCGTGCTGGATGATCACCGTATTGCCGTAACCACCACGGCGCCCCGCCAACAAGACCTTGCCGTCGCCCGCCGCCTTGATTGGCGTGCCACGCGGCGCGGCATAGTCGACGCCCTTGTGTGCGCGAATTTTGTTCAGAATTGGATGCTTGCGGCCCATGGAGAAACGCGAGCTAATACGGGCAAAGTCAACGGGTGTACGGATGAAGGCCTTGCGCATGCTGTTGCCATCAGCCGTGTAGTAGCTGCTGTTGCCTTGTTTGTTGGTGTAGCGCACGGCGGTGTAGGTTTTGCCACGGTTTGTAAAGCGTGCAGACAGAATGTTGCCAGTGCCGACCACTTTTCCGTTGGCTACTTTCTGTTCGTAGATCACGTCGAATTCGTCGCCTTGACGGATGTCCTGAGCGAAGTCGATGTCGTAGCCAAATACGCTGGCCATGTCCATGGTCATGCTATGCGACAGGCCAGCACGCGCGGCCGATTGCGACAGGGAGCTGTTGATCACGCCATGTACGTAGGCGGAACGCATGACGGGTTTGGTGGTGATTCGGTTGAAGGCGAAGCCTTTGGCGCCTTTGCTCAGGCTGATGCTTTCCAAGTCACTGATGCTGGTGTGCAGGTTGTTCAACTGGCCGTCTGGCGTCAGCTCAAATTCAAGCTTTTGGCCACGTTTGAGCTGGGTGAATTGCTTGGCTTGCTTATCGCTGGCGAGCACGTCATTTACAGCGGCGGCAGGCAACCCAACCTTTTCGAACAGGGTGGAGAGTGTGTCGCCTTTGCCCACGATGACTTCGCGATGCTGGGGATTCTTGGCTGCGGCTGCCGCAGGTGCTTCCTGGGCGGCTTGCTGGGTGTCTTCGGGAGTGCTTTCGATCTGTGCGAAAGGTGATTCAGTGGCAGTGTTTGTGGCTTGTTGAGCGTCGGAAGCGTCTTGATCTTGTGTCAGTTGTTCAACTGGGCTTTCCAGATCAAGGCTCAGGGATGTTCGTTTGGCTTCAACGTCACTGGAAGGGAATACCAGCAATGCCAGGCTGAGAAGGGCGGCGATACCACTTGCGGCGAGCAGGTGGGTCTTCGGGTAAAGCGGCGGCGCTTTAGACGGTTCAGTGGTCATAAGTAATTTTGACTTTGAAGATGAAATGGAAAAGATGAATGACATGATGAAGATGAAATAACTGTATAAAATATAACCAAATCATCTGTGGCGCAAGCTCGCGAACGCTGGGCTTGCTGAACGGTGTCCGTTCGCAGGGCAAAACTTGTAATTAGTCCCTGATCTTGTATGGTTGGTTCCCTTTTGAATCTGAGCCTTGCGGGTCTGTTATGAAGTCGGTTGAAGAGCAGCTAGCGCTGATAAAACGTGGTGCGGAAGAACTGTTGGTCGAGGCCGAGCTGATCGAAAAGCTCAAGCGTGGCCAACCCCTGCGTATCAAGGCTGGCTTTGATCCGACTGCGCCGGATCTGCACCTGGGCCATACCGTACTTATTAATAAGCTACGTCAGTTCCAGGAGCTGGGCCATCAGGTCATCTTCCTTATAGGTGATTTCACCGGGATGATCGGCGATCCAAGCGGCAAGAGCGCTACGCGCCCACCGCTGACTCGCGAACAGGTGCTCGATAATGCCGAGACCTATAAGACTCAGGTGTTCAAGATCCTTGATCCGGCCAAGACCGAGGTGGCGTTCAACTCCACGTGGATGGACAAAATGGGGCCGGCAGATTTCATTCGCCTGACGTCCCAGTACACCGTGGCTCGCATGCTCGAGCGCGATGACTTCGACAAGCGCTACTCGACCAATCAGCCAATCGCCATCCATGAGTTCCTTTACCCGCTGGTTCAGGGGTACGACTCGGTGGCGCTGCGTGCGGACGTTGAGTTGGGCGGCACCGATCAGAAGTTCAACCTGTTGATGGGGCGTGAACTGCAGCGCGCCTATGGTCAGGAGGCTCAGTGCATTCTGACCATGCCATTGTTGGAAGGCTTGGATGGCGTCAAGAAGATGTCCAAGTCCCTGGGGAACTATGTCGGTATCCAGGAAGCACCCGGTGTGATGTACGGCAAGCTGGTGTCCATTCCGGATGCACTGATGTGGCGTTACTTCGAGTTGTTGAGCTTCCGCTCGATGGACGAAATCAATGCGCTGCGTGCGGATGTCGAGGCGGGCGCTAATCCTCGGGATGTGAAGATTAAGCTGGCTGAAGAAATCGTTGCGCGCTTCCATGGTGAGGAGGCTGCGGCCAGCGCTCACCGTGCGGCGGGTAATCGTATGAAAGATGGCGAGCTGCCTGATGATCTGCCGGAGATTGAGCTGACTGCTGCCGAGGCGATGCCGATTGCGGCTGTGCTTAATAAGGCTGGCCTGGTGAAGAATTCGGCGGTAGCGCGTGATCTCTTGGGTTCGGGCGGTGTGCGTATAGATGGTGAGGTGGTTGATCGCACCTTTATATATGAGCTGGGCGCCACTCACGTTTGCCAGGCGGGTAAGAAGGCATTTGCGCGTATTACGCTCAAATCCGAATAAGTCTGAAATAGGTGTTGACGGCGAATTATATCTGTCTATAATTCGCCCCACTTCCGGCGCAGTCGAAACGGAAAACTCCTTGGTAAACAA